>DASUSF010000486.1:0-6852 GCA_036375275.1 Geminicoccaceae bacterium
CGGGACCTGATCGACGAGCACGCGCCGGTCGGGCAGATCGGCACCGGCTTCGACTTCACCGAGGGCCCGATCTGGCACCCGGTCGAGCACTACCTCCTGTTCTCCGACATGCCGGGCGACGTCCGGCGGCGGTGGGACCGCCGCGGCGGGGTGCGCGAGGTCATGCGGCCCGCCAACAAGTGCAACGGCATGACCTACGACCGGGACCTCAACCTGATCGTCTGCGAGCACGCCACGTCGTTGCTGGTTCGCGAGCGCGGCGGTCAGCGCGAGATCCTCGCCTCCCCCTTCGAGGGCCGGGAACTCAACAGCCCGAACGACGTCTGCGTCCACTCCTCCGGATCGATCTACTTCAGCGACCCCTGGTACGGGCGGATGCCGGGCTTCGGCGTCGAGCGGCCGCGCCAGCTCGGGTTCCAGGGCGTCTACCGGGTCCGGGGCGGCCGCGCGGGGGAGGTCGAGTTGCTGGTCGAGCGCACCCTGTTCGAGCAGCCGAACGGGCTCTGCTTCTCTTCCGACGAGCGCCTGCTCTACGTCAACGACACGGCGCAGGCGCTGATCCGCGTGTTCGACGTCGACGGCAGCGGCCGGCTCGCGAACGGCCGGGTGTTCGCGAGCGGCATCCGCTCCGAGCTCGAGCCGGGCCTGCCGGACGGCATGAAGTGCGACGCCAGCGGCAACGTCTGGGTCACGGCGCCGGGCGGCATCTGGGTGTACGCGCCCGGCGGCGAGCTGCTCGGCAAGGTCCGGCTCCCGGAGATGGCGGCCAACCTGCACTGGGGCGGCGAGGACTTCCGGACCCTGTTCGTCTGCGCCACCCACTCGGTCTACACCGTCCCGACCAGGGTCGGCCCGCGCAACGAACCCTTCATGGCAGCACGGGCGGCACCCACCAGCTCGCTGCCACGCGAGCCGGAGCCCTCAGGACGAGCGGAGGTCGCGGAGGGGCTCCGGCTCGATCCGGCGCGGTGCGCCCTGATCATCCAGGACATGCAGAACGACGTGGTCATGGACGGCGGCGCGTTCGCCGCCTCGGGCTCGCCGCAGCACTGCCGCGAGCAGAACTGCATCGGGAACATCCGGCGTCTCGCCGAGGTCTGCCGCGCCCAAGGCGTCATGGTGATCCACGTCTGGTTCCTGGTCGAGCCCGGCGCGCCCGGCGTCACGCTCAACGCGCCGCTGTTCGAGGGCCTGGTCGACAGCAACGCCCTGGTCAAGGGGACCTGGGGCGCCGAGCCGGTGCCCGGCCTCGAGCGGCATCCGGGCGACCACGTGGTCGAGAAGATGCGGATGAGCGCGTGGGAAGGCACCGCGCTGGAGACCGTCCTCAAGAGCGGCAACCGGGACATCGTCATCGATACCGGCGCCTGGACCAACATGTCGATCGAGCACACCGCGCGCACCGGCGCCGACAAGGGCTACGTCGTGATCGTGCCGGAGGACTGCTGCTCGACCATGAACGCCGACTGGCACCGGGCCTCGGTCGGCTACGCCATGACCAACGTCGCGGCCGTCACCACGTGCGACGAGGTGATCCGCGCGCTCCGGCGCTAGAGCGGATCCCGAAATGACGGAACCGCCTGCAGGCGGTTCCGATCGGGTCAATCCGCCCTGATCCATCTGAGCTCGAGCAATTTCTTCCGATGAGCGGAAGGACGTCGGGGTTCAACGCGGTTCTGTCTCATCGGAAATTGCTCCGATCCCGTCCGTCCCTACGCGGTCCGCCGCGCCGGCCTCGGCTCCGCGGCTCAACCTCCGGTCCGTCGCGGACCGTACAGGAACGCGCAACAGGCCAGGATCCCGATGGCTCCGAACCCGATCGGTCCCATCCACAGGCCCTGGAAGGTGTCCACGGCGAACTCGGCCGGCCGGTTCGGGTTGTAACGGATCTCGACCCGGTCGCCACGGGCGTAGCGGCTGTAGCTCTTCCGGTAGCCCGTGCGCTCCCGATGCCTCGCGCCAGCCCGGTCGGTGTACTCGAGCGTCAGGACGTACTCGCGCCCGCGAAAGCCGCCGCTCTTGCGGACACTGCGCGAGGCGATGTCGACCACCCTGGCCTGCGCGATCAGCCCGTGCGCCTGAAGATCCCGCGAGACCAGAAACTGGTAGAAGCCGATCCCGAGGCAGACGACGCCGACCACGAGGGCCCAGGGCCCGCGAAGGCGGATCCGGCGGCGGTATGCCATGGTCGTGTTCCGTGCGTTGGCGGAGGAGCCGCCATGATCGGTCCTGCGGCTTCACACGAGGTTAAAGCACTCCAGCGGGCGACCCGGCACCGATCGGGGTCAGGGGCGTGACCGGAACAGGTCTCCGATGTGCGCCCAGGAGGTGGTGGGCGGCATGCCGCGGAGCCGGGCGAGCTGGGCGCCGGTCACCGGACGCCCGGCCGCCTCGAGGCCGTCCAGGATCGAGCGCAGCGCGATCTCGAAGACGTCCGCAGGCTCGCCTGCCCAGCCGGCATCCTCCCGCCCGCGCCGCGCTCCCTGACCATCGAGGTAGTCGATGGCGATCCTGGCCGGGTCGAGACGAGCGAGGTCACAGGCCAGCTCGGCGTCCGGCCAGCGGTAGACGGTCCGCCCCGCCGCCGGATCGAGGGCGGCGGTGTAGAGGGTGCCGAAGCCGGCGCGGTACCCGGTCCGGTAGAGCGGCGCCTCGAGGAAGTCGCCGACGTCGAGCCGAGGGGCGGCGGTGGCGTGGATCCGCCGCTCGAGGTGGCGGGCACGCTCGAGGGTCGCGCTGAAGCGGGCCTGCGCCGGCCAGTGGATCCGGCCCTGATGGTTGGTGGCGAAGCGCCGGTCCAGGACCTCGGCGCCGCCGCCCGGGTGCAGGTGCAGCGTCCGGAAGCGACCGCCGCGGTCGAGCAGCGTGACGTTGTAGGCCATGTGGCTCGGGACCGCGCGCAGGGCTGCCGTGGCGTCGTCGACGTCACGACAGGTCTCGAGCACGTAGCGGAGGATCAGCGGGATGCCGAAGCCGTCGCGAACCTCCCTGCGCCCGCCGAAGGTCAGCGCAAGGGCGAGGCCATGGTCGTTCAGGCCGTCGACCAGGCCCCAGAGGCAGTCGGCGGTGCCGAGCACCTGCCGCCGCCACGCGCTCCGGAGGATGACGCCTTCGGCCAGGACCGGATCGAAGTCGTAGTTGCGCACGAGCCGGGGCCGCCCACAGGCGCCGATCACCGCCATCGAGCAGGCGCCGATGAAGGCGGGCGGGCGGTACAGGGTGAGAAAGCGTGCGAACAGCGGATCGTCCGGCCCGGTTCGGACGAGCTCGTCGTAGATCGGCGCGAGCTCGGGCATGTGCGCGCGAAGCGCACGCTCCGCCTCGACGCGATCCGCGCTCTGCGCGCCGCCGCCGGCGACGAACCAGCGACGATAGGCGGTCCAGAACCGTCGGGCGTTCCGCATCGCCAGCGGGCCCGGCCGGGGTTCGTTCTGGAACATGAAGTTCAGATGCATGATGCTGCTCCGGCAGAGGACGCCATGCTACATGATGACCCCAACATCATGATGCAAGATGTACCATGGATCCGGCGACGTGGTGGTGCCACCTGATCTGGAGCAGCGTGTCCCGGCGGAGGTGCAGGAGGCCGAGCTGCGCGCCTGTCTCGCGGCCGGGCGCGTCACGGCGGCGCCGGTGGTGCACCGGATCCGGCGCGCCCGGCTCGGCGGCGGCTTCGGTGACGCGGGCAAGCGGCCCCTCGGCTGGGCGCTGGTGGTGGTGGTCGATGGACGGCCGCGCCGGGTGGCCAGCGCCCGCGGCGGCACCCGCGAATGGTCGAGCCTCGAGCGTCTCGAGCGCTGGCTGCTCGAGGTCGGCTTCACCAGCTGGCTCGTGCTCAACGAGCTCGAGCGGGCCGGTCCCGCCCCCGGTCCGCTCGCGCCGCTCGCGCCGTGGTGGTGAGGCTGCTCTGGAGCTGGTTCCTAATATGACGAACCGCCTGCAAGCGGTTCCGATCTAGTGAATCGCTCTGATCCATTGAATTAGAGCAATCTTCTTCCGATGAGCGGAAGGAGTCGCGGTTCGATCCGGTTCTTTCTTATGGAGATTGCTCTAATGCCGATGATCGGCTGGAAGCGGCTCGTCGGGCGCCGGGTCGGGCACGGCGCCACCTTCGAGGAAGCTGAGGACGCCAGGGTGGAGTGGTGCGCTTCGGGTGCCGACCGGCTCCAGCATCGGCGGCAGGGCAGCCGCGATCTGCCATGCATGGCGGACGGGAAAGTCCGGCCGGACGACCAGGTGGTGGTCCTGGGTGCCGGCGAGCGTCAGCAGGCGGTTGCGCCCGTAGAGCTCGAAGGGGGGAGCGCCCCTGGCCAGCGCCTCGACCTCGTCCACCGACAGCAGGACCACATCGAGCTGGCCGGTGGTGAGCAGGCTCGCGAGCCGGTGCGCGTCGGGCCCGCGCGTCACCCGGGCGCGGCTTTCCGGCAGTCGCTCGGCTAGCGCCGCGGCGATCCGCCGGCCGATCTCATAGCTCAGGGGATCCGCCTTGTGAGTCCCGATCAGCAGGTGCTTCTGCCGGTACACCTGCCACTGGCGATAGGGCGTGTGCGCCATGGTCGGACCCATCACGCCGATCACGGTGGCGGCCACGAGCAGTCGAAGGAGAGCCCTCCGCTCCACGATCGCGGGTCTATCCGCCCAGGCCCACGGGTCGAGTCGCTGGCGGCCACAGCCGATCATCGGCCGCTCATCCGGGCGGGAAGATGCTGATCCCGTAGCGCGCGGCGATCGTCATCAGCTCGGGCGGCTCCTTGCCGTCGGCCTCCCGGAACATGTCCTCGATGCCGGCCGGCGCGCACAGGATCAGCATCCGGGCCGGCCGCCCGCTCCGATTCTCGAAGCGGTGGCGGCTCCCCTTCGGAAGGTTGAGGAAGGTGCCCGGACCGGCGATCACCGTCTCGCCGTCCGCTTCGAAGGTCATCTCGCCGTCCAGGACGTAGAAGCCTTCCTCCTCGCGGCTGTGGGCATGCAGGGGCGGGCCGCCGCCCGGCGGCACCTCCGCCTCCATGATCATGTAGGACCGGTCGGTTTCGGCGCCGACGCCGAGGAAGCGGTAGCGATCGCCGGCGACTGCCACCCAGGGCCCCTCGCCCGGGCGGCTCACCAGCAGTGGGCGCGTGGCCATCCTCATTCCTCCTCGAAGACTTCCAGGTCGAGGATCGCCGAGACGGTGTAGTTCGGCACGTCGACCACCTGGCCGATCACGAGATCGACCGCGACCGAGGAGAGGATGTAGGCCTGCTCGCGCGACAGCCCGTGCTCGCGCTCGATGTAGTCGATCATGTCGATCAGCGCGTTCCGGGCCGCGAGCGTCAGGTCCTCGGACAGGTTCTCGAGGCTGCCGATCGTCTCCCCGTCGAGATAGGTGTGGGTCGGCGGAATCTCCCCGGAGCCCTTCAGGGGAAACCCGACGGTGGCGTAGAACCGTTCCGGCGCGATCGCCTTGAGCTCGGAGTTGCTGCCCTCGAAATGCGGGCCGGGCAGGTTCGCCCCGCCCTGCTTCAGGACCTCGGTCCGCAGCGTCACGACCGCACCCATCTCGATCGCGGTCCCGCTGACCTCGCCGTCGCCCTGGGCGTAGTGGACGTCGCCGACGAACAGGCCGCACCCGTCGATGAAGCAGGGCAGGATCAGGGTCGTCCCGATCTGCATCTGCTGCACGTCCATGTTGCCGCCGTTCTCGCGCGGCGGGATGGTCCGCAGGCACTGCTGGGGATGGCTGCCGCCCTGGCCGCAGACGGCGGCCGGCAGAGCGCCCGTCGGCTCCGGCGCGAGCGCGATGCCGCCGGCCTCGGCCAGCGCCGTCTCGCGCGCCAGCCACGCCTCGACCTCCGCTTCGCCGGGCAGCACCCCGACCGAGCCCATGAAGGCCGAGATCGGTATCCGCACGCCGGGCATCTGATCGGAGGTGGCCGCGCGGCGATCCAGCCTCCAGTTGACCAGGAACGGCTCGGTGAACTGGTCGCGGAGGAAGCCGAAGCCGGGTACGATCACCGTGTAGCCGTACTGGTCCGGCTCGATGTCGATGAGCGTCACCGCCAGCGCGTCGCCACGCTCGGCGCCCTCGATGAACACCGGGCCGGTCATCGGGTGGACCAGATTGAGGTCGACCGCCGCGAGATCGTCCGCGGTCGACTCGAGCGTGAGGTCGGAATCCAGGGCGTCCCGGGTCTCGAACACGATCATGTCGCCCGGGTTCGCCCGGACCACCGGCTCGATCGCCGGATGATAGCGGTTGAAGCAGTTCGGATCGTCGACGCAATGGGCGCCCTGCTTCTCGACCAGGACCCGGTCCTGCCACGTCACGTCCGTGGTATCGGCCTGCGCCTGCCCGAGAAGGGCAATCGCCGCGCCCAGGCACGCCACCGTCGGATTTCGCATGCTTCCCCTCCCGGCGCCGCGGACGCGCGGTGGAGCACGACCGCATTCTTCGACAGTCTTTGGCGGACAGGCTACGGCTCTCAGGACCGGGTGTAAATGCGGGTCGGGGCTTTGACAGATCGCGGGCGCCGCGGGCCAGCGGGCGCGTCTTCGAACCGCCTGGAGAAGGCGCAGCACCGTTTCCGGGAGATCTTCGACGCCCTCAATACGGATCACGGGCGGCGGTTTGCCACCTGGCGGCCGACCGTCGATGCGCTGCATCCACCACAGGGGCAGTGTGCGCGGGGTTCGCGTCCGGTTAACCTCGGTCTGGCGCGCCTGCCGCTCCGGCTGCTGATCGTCCCCGGCCTCGGCGCCTCCCTCGCCGGCGCCCTCGGCCAGCCCCTGCCGGATGCCGCGGCCCATGTCCGCCGGCTCGGCTACGCCGTCGACCTGCTCGAGGTCGGCGGCCTGACCAGCAGCCGGCGGAAC
>DASUSF010000487.1:0-6753 GCA_036375275.1 Geminicoccaceae bacterium
CGGACGAGGACCTGTTCCCGGATCGGCAGACCGACCGCATCATGGCCTTCGATGTCGTGGTTCCTTTCAACACTCAGGTCGAGGACACGTTCGACCCCGACATGCTCGACGCGTACGCCGGCAACACGAATCAGGTGGCTCGTACCCGCAAGGTCGCGCTGTTCGAAGGCATGGACGAGTTCGGGAGGCTCCAGCCGCTGCTCGGCACGGTGGCCGATAACCTCACCTCTGCAACCGCGTACGCTTGGTTCCAGCCGGCCACGGAAACGCCGGCTCTGGACACGACCGAAGAGTGGGAGATCTATAACTTCACCGGAGATGCGCACCCGATCCACCTGCACCTGGTGAACTTCGAGATCCTCGGACGCAGCGAAATCACGTTCCAGGCCGACGAGGAGAACCCGCAAGAGGTGGAGCAGCACAACGGCGAGTTCGGCACGGTGGCCGCCATCTCGAACATTCGGGTGGAAGGCGCGGTGAGCCTCGGAGCACCGGACGGCTATTTCGAGGCGGCGCCGAAGGACATGGTGACGGCGCTACCCGAACAGGTCACCCGGATCAGGGCTACCTTCAACAAGGCCGGACGCTACGTCTGGCACTGCCACATCCTCAGCCACGAGGATCACGAGATGATGCGCGTGCTGCAGGTCGGGCCGCCCGTCTGACGGCGGTCCCCGGGAAGTGGATGCCGAGGGCGGCTGCCGGGAACGTGATCAGACCGGCGATCCACCGATGCCGGCGTTCCGCCTGAGCTGGCCCTCGGCGAGGTCGCGGAGCGCCGGCTCGCTCACGATCAGGACCTCGCCCCGCCTGGGCAGTCGGATCAGGTTCCGGTTGACCAGCTGGGTGAACGTCCGGCTGACCGTCTCCTCGGTGAGGCCGAGGCAGTCGGCAATGTCGTTCCGGGTCATCAACAGGCGCACCGGGTTCCGCGCCGCGCCTCGATGCTCGGCGCGCTCGGCGAGCATCAGCAGGAACGAGGCGAGGCGCTCGGCGGCGGTCTTGCGCCCGAGCCAGAGCAGCCGGCTCTGCGCCTCGCAGAGCTCGTGGCCGAGGGTTTTCCGCAAATGACGCTCGAAGTGCGGATAGCGCGCGCAGAGCTGGTCGAGGGTCCGGTTCGGTATCCGGCAGAGCTCCGTCCTGACGAGCGCTTCGGCGGAATAGCCGTACGTGCCGTCGCAGCCCGTGCCGAGCACGTCCCCGGGCAGGAGGAGCGAGGTGATCTGGCGGCGGCCGTCCACCATCGACTTCTGCAGGACCGCCGCCCCCCGGATCACGATGAAGATGTGCCGGGCCGGCTCGCCCTCGGTCAGGATCGCCTGGCCCTGCTCGAACGTCACGTGCCAGACGCTCCGCTGCAGCCCGGCGAGCTCGGAATCATCCAGCGCCGCGCACAGTCCGAGGTCGCGCACCGGGCAGCTCCGGCAGGCCTCCGGCAGGTCCTGGACGTGGCACGGCACGACGTTGCTCGGCCGCGTCGTCGTGACCATGGAGCACCGCTCCCCTCTCGCGATTGTCTGGTGGCGCGGGCGGGACCTTAGCACCGGTTCATGCGGCGGCAAAGCTGCGCCCCCCGCGCCGCCGACGCGGCCAGGACCGGATCATCTGGTGGATCGTCTGGTTGCTGGAAGCGTTCCAATCTTCCGAGGCACGACGTCAACCAAACCCACGGGAGAAGACGGTCATGGCGGATCAGGTGTCCAGCGAGGCACGGCGTCGGTTCCTGAAGATGGCCGTGGCGGGGGCCGCCGCCGCGCCGATCTGCGCGCTGGCGGCGCGCCGGCTGCGGGCGCAGGAGCAGGTCGATCCCTCCTCCGAGCTGGCCCAGCAGCTGGGCTACGTCGAGGACGCCTCGGAGGTCGATGTCGAGGAGTGGCCGTCCTACGAGGAAGGCCAGGTGTGCGCCAACTGCGACCTGTTCGAGGGCGCCGAAGGCGACGAGTACGGCCCCTGCCAGATCTTCGACGGCAACCTCGTCGCGGCCCCGGGCTGGTGCTCGGCCTGGATCGAAAAGACCGCCTGAGGCACGCGCCGGTTCGGACCGCGTAGCGGACCGGCCCCGCTCGCGGCGACCCCGGTCGTCACGAGCGTTCGCGCGTCGCGCGGAAGGTGAGGTCCGGCCATTCATCGGCCAGGCGGTTGAGCTCCCAGGCGTTCCGGGCGAGCAGGACCATCGCGCCCTCGCGATCGTGCGCGAGGGTGGCTTGGTGCCGGTCCGTGAACCGCTGCAGGAGCGACCGCTCGCCCGTGACCCAGCGCACCGTCTCGTAGGGCGCCGCCTCGAAGCCGGCGGCGACCTCGTACTCGGCGCTGATGCGCGAGCTCAGCACGTCGAGCTGCAGCGAACCGACCACGCCGACGATCCGCGGCCGGCCGTCGAGCGGCTTGAACACCTGGGCGAGACCCTCCTCGGCCAGGTCGTCCAGGGCGCGCTGGAGCTGCTTCGCGCGCATCGGGTCGTCGAGCCGCACCCGGCTCAGGATCTCCGGCGCGAAGTCCGGGATGCCGTTGAACCGCAGCTCCTCGCCCTCGGTCAGGGTGTCTCCGACCCGGAGCGTCCCGTGGTTCGGAATGCCGATGATGTCGCCGGGAAACGCCTCCTCCGCGAGCTCGCGCTCCTGGGCGAAGAAGAAGATCGGGCTGGAGACCGCCATCGGCCTCCCGGTCCGGACGTGTCTGAGCTTCATGCCGCGGCGGAAGCGGCCCGAGCAGAGCCGGAGGAAGGCCACCCGGTCGCGATGGTTCTTGTCCATGTTGGCCTGGACCTTGAACACGAACCCCGAGACGTACGGCTCGTCCGGATCGATGGTCCGCCCGGTCGCCGCCTGCGGCCGCGGTGGCGGGGCCAGTTGGGCGAGACCGTCGAGCAGCTCCAGAACGCCCGCGCCCTTGAGCGCGCTGCCGAAGAAGACCGGGGTCAGGTGCCCCTCGCGGTAGGCGTCGATGCGCGGCTCCGGATAGGCCGAGAGGGCGAGCTCGGCCGCCTCGCGGAACGGCTCCAGCACATTCCGCGGGACCCGCCGGTCGAGCTCGGGGCTGTCCGGCGTCAGGACGGCTGGCCCTCCGCCGTTTGCCGGCCGCGGCGGCGCGAGCTCGGGACGAAGATGGCAGCAGCCGTGGAAGCCGAGGCCCATCCCGACCGGCCAGTTGATCGGGCTGATGTCGAGGGCGAGCGTGCTCTCGATCTCGTCGAGCAGCTCGAAGGGATCCCGGCCCTCGCGGTCGACCTTGTTGATGAAGGTGACGATCGGGATCTCGCGCAGTCGGCAGACCTCGAGGAGCTTGCGGGTCTGGGCCTCGATGCCCTTGGCGGCGTCGATCACCATGACGGCCGAATCCACCGCGGTGAGCGTCCGGTAGGTGTCCTCGCTGAAGTCCTCGTGGCCGGGGGTGTCGAGCAGGTTGAAGGTCAGGCCCCGGTGCTCGAAGGTCATGACCGAGCTCGAGACCGAGATCCCGCGCGCCCGCTCGATCTCCATCCAGTCCGAACGCGTGCGCCGGCGGTCGCCGCGCGCCTTGACCGCGCCCGCCATGCGGACCGCGCCGGCCGCCAGCAACAGCTTCTCGGTCAACGTGGTCTTGCCTGCGTCCGGATGCGAGATGATCGCGAACGTGCGCCGCCCGCCCAGCGGCTCGCGGGCCGCCGGCGCCTCGTCGGCAGCCACATCGAGAATGCTCGTCAACATTCAGGTTTGCGCCCTTGCCTGTCGGCCGCCGGATGATCCGCAGACGACGCGGTCCCGACCCGCCCGAGATCCGGAGATGGGGAGCCTCGCGCCGGAATGCAAAGCCAGCGCCCCGATCGACGGGCGCCGGAGCCCGGTGGCGGCGACCGGATCGTGCCGACCGTGTCGAGCCTACGAGCGGCTCAGGCGGTCCACTGGAACGACCAGATCTCGGTCAGGACGTTGCTCTCATGCTCGAGATGGGCGCGGAACTCGACCGGCCCACCGTCCTCCGGCATGTAGTCGAAGAACAGCCGGAAGCCCTCGGTCACCTCGTTCTTCTGCACGACCGGCTGAGTGATCGACCCCTTGGACAGGTTCACGACCGCCTTGATCGGGGCATCTGCCGGCAGATCGGTGAGCTGGGCACCGGCGAAATCGATCACGAACTTCCGGCGGTCCGAGTCGCCGTAGTCGAGGCCGGGAACGCCGCCCGCACCGATCCTGGTCTCGACCACCTGGCCGAGGTCGGGACGCTCGGGCGGACTTGTGCACCAGTGCAGGCGGTAGATGAAACTGTGCTCGCTGCCCGCCTCGATCGGTTGCGCCGGCGACCAGAAGGCGACGACGTTGTCGTTGACCTCCTCGCTGGTCGGCAGCTCGATCAGGCGGACGTGGCCCTGTCCCCAGCGCCCGCGTGGCTCGACCCAGAGGCTCGGCCGGAGCTCGTAGCGCGATTCCAGATCCTGGTAGGAGTCGAAGTCGCGGTTGCGCTGGAGCAGGCCGAAGCCCCTCGGATTGTCGTCCCGGTACAGGCTGAGGCGGAACGTCCGCGGGTTGACGAGCGGACGCCAGATCCATTCGTTGGCGCCGCTCCAGATCTGCAGGCCTTCCGAATCGTGGACCTCGGGCCGGAAGTCGTCGACCTCCTGCCGGTCGGCAGCGCCGAACAGGTACATCGAGGTCAACGGCGCCACCCCGAGCAGGTCGATCGTCCGCCGCGGGAACAGGATGTTCTGGACGTGCATCACGGTGGTGGCGCCGGGTCGGATCTGGAAGTGGAAGGCGCCGGCGAGCGATGGCCCGTCGAGCAGGGCGTGCACGGTCAGCCGTTCGTCCCCGGGCTTGGGGCGCTCCAGCCAGAAGGCCCGGAAGATCGGGAACTCCTCGCCGCTCGGCAGGCCGGTGTTGATCGCGATGCCGCGCGCCGAGAGGCCATATCGCTGGCCCCGGCCGAGCGCGCGGAAGTAGCTCGCGCCGAGGAAGACGACCAGCTCGTCGAGGTAGTCCGGCCGGTTGAGCGGCACGTGCAGCCGGAACCCGGCGAACCCGAGATGCTCGGAGAAGTTCACTTCAAAGGTGTTCTTGCCGTAGTCGAACAGCGCCGGATCGTAGAGGATCTCGCGCTGCTGGCCGTCCGCCACCTCGTACATGTGGACCGGCTGGCGGAAGCCGTAGCCGAGGTGGAAGAACTGCACCTCGGCGTCGATCTTGCGATCGTGCCAGAGCGAATGGTCGGTCCGGAAGCGGATGTCGCGGTGCTGGTCGTAGTTCAGCTCCGCCAGCACCGGCGGAAAGTCGGCCCCCGGGGGGGCATACGGCGCCGCGGCGAGGTCCCTCGCCCGCTGCTCGACCGACTTCGGATCGAACGGCTCCGGCGGGCCGAAGCGCATCGTGTCCGGGGCAGCCGGCGCCGCGGGCGCGCCCTCCGCCGCCTGGTTGCCGTTCTGCGCCTGCGCGTAGGCGCGTGCGAGCATGAGCGCGGGCACGAGCGCGGCCGCACCTGCCATGACGGCGCGCCGCGTCGGCTTGCCGTGCCCTGTGTTCTTCGGCAGCAAGGCCTGGTTCCCCTGTGCTGTCCCAACAATCTTCGTTCCCGACGCGCACAGGTAGGGCATCCGGAGGGATGCCGCCAGAGGCCTGCGCGGCGGGGCGTCCTCCCGCCGCTCCGGGCGGCCGGATCCGCGTGGCGCGACGGGACGCCCCCAATCTAGAACTGCCGCCGCTCGAAACCATGTACCTTCCCAAGCGGCAGATGGTTCCACCTCTTCTGGAACCGGTCCAGCGAGCGGGGCGGCGGAGCCGACGGACCCAGCCATGAGCGAAAGCGTGCAGATCATCGGCGGTGGCCTCGCCGGCAGCGAGGCGGCATGGCAGATCGCCCGTGCGGGCATCAAGGTCGTGCTGCACGAGATGCGGCCGGCGCAGGGCACGCCGGCGCATCAGACAGGGACGCTGGCGGAGCTGGTGTGCTCGAACTCCTTCCGCTCCGACGACGCGATGCACAATGCGGTCGGTCTCCTCCACGAGGAGATGCGCCGGCTGGACTCGCTGATCATGGCCATGGGCGACAGGCACAAGCTGCCGGCCGGCGGCGCGCTCGCGGTGGATCGGGACGGCTTCGCGGGCGGCGTCCAGGGGGCGCTCGAGGCGCAGCCGCTGATCGAGATCCGCCGGGCGCCGGTCGAGGTGCTGCCGGATCCGGCCCTCGGACCGGCGATCGTCGCGACGGGCCCGCTGACCTCGCCGGCACTCGCGGCCTCGATCGCGGCCGCGACCGGGGAGGGCCAGCTCGCCTTCTTCGATGCGATCGCGCCGATCGTCCACCTCGAGACCGTGGACCAAGAGATCGCCTGGCGCCAGTCGCGCTACGACAAGCCCGGGCCGGGCGGGACCGGCGCCGACTACCTGAACTGCCCCCTCGACGAGGCGGAGTACGGCCGCTTCATCGAGGCACTGCTCGCGGCGGAGAAGCACGCCTTCAAGGACTGGGAGGTGGACACGCCGTACTTCGAGGGCTGCCTGCCGATCGAGGTGATGGCGGAGCGCGGACCCGAGACCCTCCGCTACGGGCCGTTGAAGCCGGTCGGCCTGACCGACCCCCGGACCGGCCGGCGGCCGCACGCCGTGGTCCAGCTCCGCCAGGACAACGCGCTCGGCACGCTCTACAATCTGGTCGGCTTCCAGACCAAGCTCGCCTACGGCGAGCAGACGCGCATCTTCCGGATGATTCCCGGGCTGGAGCGGGCCGAGTTCGCGCGCCTCGGCGGCATCCACCGGAACACGTTCATCAACAGCCCGCGCCTGC
>DASUSF010000488.1:0-4245 GCA_036375275.1 Geminicoccaceae bacterium
TCGAGCTTCGCGGTGAAGTCGCTGTCCTCGAGCGCGAACGGACCGCCCACCGTCCGCGCGTTCCTCATGCTCTCGGTGGTCGCGACGTCGACCATCATGCGGGCCGGACGGTCGGCCCGCGCCCAGAGGATCGCCCGGCCGTCCCTGAGATCGCCGGCCTGGACCCCGTAGGGCAGGCCCGGCCGCCGTCGCGTGACGATCGCGGGCGCGCCCTGCTGGGCGAGGGCGCTCCGGCCCGCCAGGGTGAGAGCGCCGGTCGCCATCAGCGAGCGCCGAAGAAGCCCGCGGCGCGAGATGTTCAGGGCGGAACCCATCGGCGTATCCTCCTCTGGAAGCGCGTTCAGGGGCACACTGGACGGGGCGGGTGACAGTTCGTCGACCGTGCCGGTGAAGGTCACTCCGATGCCGCCACCGCCCTCGACCAGAATCTACGCCCCTTGCCTCCGCCGCGAGAGACCAGATCGCCGGCCCGATCCTGCCTCGTGCCTTCCGCAAGGTGGCGAGCGGCCGAGCGCTTCTCTTCCGATGAGCGGAAGGACGTCGGGGCGGGGTGAGCCTGGTTCCCGTCGACGACGGCGCCAGAGAAGCGGCGCCTGTCCGCCCCCCACGCGATTTCCGCCTGCGTGCAAACCTGCAACAGCCGACGCGAAAGGCCACCACGGGACTGGAGGAAGCGGCACCATCTCCTTGCATCCGCGTGCGCAATCTGGTTTTCTCGCCGTTCGGGCAAGGGTAAACCAGAAGTTGAAATGCGCCGGGTCCTCGTTCTCCTTTCGATGTCCTTGGTGAGCGCGCCGGCGGCCGCCGAGGATGCCGCGCCGACGTCCCCGGGCCGGATGGAGCTGGGAGGGGGCGGTGGCCAGGGCGACCCGATCCTCCAGCGCCTGTTCGAGGGGGCGCCGCGGCTCGGTCCGGCGAATGGCGAGGCGGGTCTGGTCGGCAGCACCCTCGGCACCATCGACACCCTCCTGGACAAGCTCGGCGTCGACCGGGACGAGCTGACGGACGCGCTGTCCGAGGTCGAGATCAGCGGCGCCGAGGAGAACTGGCGGGACGAGAGCTCCGGCGAGGTCGGCCTGTCGTTCGGCATCACCGAGCGGTTCTCGGTCGGGCCGTCGTTCGGGCTGCGCTACGAGGAGGAGAACCTCGCGGGCCCCGACGACTGGTCGCAGCAGCTCAAGCTCGGGGCGCGGTTTAGCTTCTGAGCGGCCTCCGGCTCCGGCCCGTTCTCGCCGGCCGCATACCAAACGAACCCGAGAAAAGAGGCAGGATCAAGCGGTTGGGTTCTCCGAGGCGCGCCCGGCGGCCGCTCATCGCTCGCTGTCCGGCTCGGGGAGCGGCCAGAGCAGGGCCGCCCCGAGGCCGAGGAAGAGCAGCACGGTCGCCATGCCGAGCCGCTGGCTGCCGCTGTAGTAGGTGACCGTGCCGAGCACGAAGGGGCCGAGGAACGAGGTCACCTTGCCGGTCAGGGCGTAGAGGCCGAACATCTCGGTGCGCGCCTCGGGTGGCGCGTAGCGGGCCATCAGCGAGCGCGAGGACGCCTGGGTCGGGCCGATGAAGATGCCGAGCAGGCAGGCGGCGATCCAGAACCCGAGCTTGGTCTGCACCAGCACGGCGGCGAGGCCGCAGGCGAGCAGGCCGGCGAGCCCGATCAGGATAGTCCGCTTGGCGCCGATCCGGTCGTCCAGCCAGCCGAAGGCGAAGGCGCCGAGGCCGGCGGTGACGTTGAGCACGATGCCGAAGTAGATGACCTCGGTGAGCGACATGCCGAAGGTCCCGGCGGCGTAGATGCCGCCGAAGGCGAACAGGGTGTTCAGCCCGTCGATGTAGATCATCCGCGCGAGCAGGAAGCGCGCGATCACCTGGTAGCGGCGGAGGTTCAGGAAGGTGTTCTTGAGCATGCCGAGGCCGCGGCGGACCGCCTCGCCCGCGGGCAGCCCGGCGCTCGCGCGGTCGGGGGTGAAGAGGAACAGGGGCAGGCCGAAGACCGCGAGCCAGAGCGCGACCAGCGGGCCGGTCACGCGGACGTGCTCGCCGGCCTCCGGGTCGAGCCCGAACCACGGCGTCTCGGTCTGGATGAAGCCGACCAGCGCCAGGACCAGGCAGGCGAGGCCGCCGGCATAGCCGAGCGCCCAGGCCCAGCCGGACAGGCGGCCGATGCGCCCGCGGGCGACGATGTCCGGCAGCATGGCGTTGTAGAACACCGTCGCCATCTCCATGGCGAGGTTGGCGATCCCGATCGTGACCAGGGTGAACACGACCGCGTCCGGGCTCGGCACCGCCCACCAGAGGAGCGCGCTCGCGACGGCCGCGACCACCGTCAGGACGAGCAGCCAGGGCTTCCGCCGGCCGCCGGCGTCCGCGATCGCCCCGACCACCGGCGCGAGCACGGCGACCGAGAGCGCGCTCGCCGTGATCGCCCAGCCCCACTGCGCCGTGCCGGTCACCGGATCGGCCGCGACCGCCTGGCTGAAGTAGGTCGCGAAGACGAAGGTGATGATGACCGTGAAGAACGCCGAGTTGGCCCAGTCGTAGAAGGCCCAGGCGATCAGGCCGGTCGTGCTGGCGGGCTCGGCCGCCGCCTGGGCCGCCGGCTGGGCCGCCGCCTCGGCCCGCCTCATCGTCGATCTCGCATGCTCGCTCCGGTCGAAAGCCGATCGGACGGGGCGATGTGACGCCGCGCCGGGAGCCCGTTTATCACGGCCGCTCCTGCCGCGCTCCTGCAGAACCTGTGCCCGCCGCACCGACGCCGGGCCGGAAGGGGGCTGCCTTGTCGCCCGCCCGGCCTGGCCTTAGAACGCCCCATCGGACCATCGTGGAGGGAGCCATGGCGGCGGAGACCCCGATCTGCAACTTCGGCGAGCCGGCGAAGCCCTTCGCGCTCGAGGGCACCGACGGCCGGACCCACACCCTGGACACGGTCCGCGGGCGGAAAGGGCTGGTGGTCGTGTTCATCTGCAACCACTGCCCCTACGTGAAGGCGGTGCTCGACCGGATCATCCGGGACGCCAGGGAGCTCAAGGACCACGGCGTCGGCACGGTCGCGATCATGTCCAACGACACCCTGGCCTATCCCGACGACAGCTTCGATAACATGAAGCGCCTCGCGGCCGAGAAGCAGCTCCCCTTCCCCTACCTGATCGACCCGACCCAGGAGGTCGCGCGCGCCTACGGCGCGGTCTGCACGCCCGACTTCTTCGGCTACGACAAGGATCTCGGCCTCCAGTACCGGGGACGGCTGGACGCCTCGAAGACGACGCCGATCCCGGGCGCGATCCGCGAGCTCTACGAGGCCATGGTGCAGGTCGCGGAGACCGGCCACGGCCCCGAGCACCAGGTGCCGAGCATGGGCTGCAGCATCAAGTGGCGCGCGGCGTGAGGCGGTCCCGGGGGCGGCGCGGCGCGGCCTAGGTGGCGTACGACAGCCTCCGCGACTTCCTCGACCGGCTCGAGGCGAGCGGCCGCCTGGTCCGGGTCCGGGCGCCGGTCGACCGCGCGCTCGAGATCACCGAGATCCACACCCGCCTCCTCGCCCAGGGCGGGCCGGCGGTGCTGTTCGAGAGCGTCGAGGGCGCCTCGATGCCGGTGCTGACCAACCTGTTCGGCACGGTCGAGCGGGTCGCCTGGGGCATGAACCGGGAGCCGCACGAGCTCCGGGAGCTCGGCCGCACCCTCGCCTTCTTCCGCCACCCGGAGCCGCCCGGCGGCTGGCGCGAGGCGGTGGAGATGGTGCCGCTGCTCAAGGCCGCGCTCGCCATGCGGCCGCGCCCGGTGGCGCGCGCGCCCTGCCAGGAGGTCGTGCTCCGCGGCGAGGAGATCGACCTCGCCCGCCTCCCGGTCCAGGTCTGCTGGCCCGACGAGCCGGCGCCCCTGATCACGTGGCCGCTGGTCGTGACCCGGGGACCCGGCAGGGAGCGGAGCGACGGCTTCAACCTCGGCATCTACCGGATGCAGGTGATCGGCCGCGACCGGACGCTGATGCGCTGGCTCCGGCATCGCGGCGGCGCCCAGCATCACCACCGCTGGGGGGCGGCGCGCCGGGATCCGCTGCCCGCCGCGGCGGTGATCGGCGCCGATCCGGGCACCATCCTCGCGGCGGTGACTCCGGTCCCCGACACCATGAGCGAGTACCAGTTCGCGGGCCTGCTCCGCGGCCGCCGGGTGGACCTCGTCGACTGCGTCAGCCAGCCGCTCAAGGTGCCGGCCGGCGCCGAGATCGTGCTCGAGGGCGAGGTCAGCCTCGAG
>DASUSF010000489.1:0-2169 GCA_036375275.1 Geminicoccaceae bacterium
GCAGTGAAGGACAATCTCCTCACCGCCGGGCTGCGGACGACCTGGGGCAGCCGCGTGTTAGAGGACTTCGCGCCGGCGGAGGACGAGCTCCCGGTCGCCCGCCTGCGGGCAGCCGGGGCGGTGATCGTCGGCAAGACCAACGTTCCGGAGTTCACCCTCGACGGCTACACGTCGAACGCGCTGTTGGGCACCACGGGCAACCCATGGAACCCGGCGCTTACACCGGGCGGGTCGAGCGGCGGCTCGGTCGCGGTCGTCGCCGCCGGCATGGTGCCGGCCGCGCTTTGCACCGACGGCGGCGGCTCGATCCGACGTCCCGCCGGCTACACCGGGCTCGTCGGACTCAAGTCGACGATCGGTCGCATCCCGAGGCTGGGCGGCTTCCCGCACATCCTGCTCGATATGGAGGTCGCCGGCGCCGTCACCCGGAACGTAGCAGACACGGTGGCTCTGTTCGACGCCATGGCCGGGCCCCATCCCGAGGTTCCGAACTCGATGGCCTTCGGCGCGCCCGAGGTGGACCTCGAGCGGCCTCCGCTGGGCCTCCACATCCGCTACGTGGAGCGCTTCGCGGACGCGCCGCTCGACCCACTGATCGCTGCCGCCGTGCAGGAGGCGGCCGAGGCCTTCGCGGAGCTCGGCCACACGGTCGAGACCGGGCCGCTGCCGCTCGACATCGATCCGGTCACCGCGGTCTGGCCTTCGCTCGGAGAGGCGGGCCTCGCCTACCTCCTGGGACGCCACCCGGAGCGTCGCGAGCGCGCGGGCGAGCGCTACCGCCAGATGGCGGCGCGGGGCGAGCAGATTCCTGCGCAGCGCTACCTCGCTGCCATCGAGCGGATCCGCGACCTGCGTTCCGCAGCCGCCCGGGCGTTCGATCGCTTCGACGTGCTCATGACCCCGTCCAGCGCCGCCCAGCCGTGGCCGGCGGACGAGCCGTTCCCCGCCACGATCGACGGCGTTCCCGTCGGGCCGCGCGGGCACGCGGTCTATACCGGCTGGGTCAACGCCTGCGGTCACCCGGCGATCAACCTCCCCGCCGCTCCGGCGCCGGACGGGATGCCGATCGGCTTCCAGCTCATCGGGTGCTTCGGCGCCGACGAGCTCCTGCTCCGCCTCGCCCGGCAATACGAGCTCGCCCGCCCCTGGTCCGACCGTTGGCCTCCCGTCGCGCTTTGACGCCGCAGATCATGTGGCGCACAGTCACCATCGGCGACCTGCGCGGGGATATTCCGTTCCGGCTCGCCGAGCGCTTCGGCCCCGGGCGGCTTCCGCCACCTCGGCGAGCAGGGGCGACCCGGCTGATCGTCGAGGAGGCCCTGGAGGGCGAGGTGCGGGATGCGCTCGATCGCGGCTACTACGAGCGCAGGGATGCTCCAGGCCAGGGCCATCGGAACGGCCACCGGACGCAGCGCCTGAAGACGGCCGAGGGCGGGCTCGAATATTCAGCTCCGCAGTCGCCGGTCTCGAGCAACCGTTCCGCTCGGCCCTGCGTGATCACCTGAAGGGCCACACCGAAGCGCTCGAGAGCCTGGCGGTCGAGATGCTGGCAAGCGGCCTGTCGGTCCGCGACATCGAGGATGCCTTCAAGGACGAGACCGGGCGGCTGCTCCTCTCGAAGACCGCCATCTCCGAGATCGGCAAGCAGCCCTGGGAGGACTATCAGGCTTTCAAGAGCCGCGATCTCGCCGAGTACGACATCACGTATCTGTTTATCGATGGGATCGCCGAGCGGATCCGCCCCGGGCAGCGGCGCGAGCCGGTCGTGGCCGCCTATGGCTTCACCTTCGACGGCCGCAAGGTGCTCCTCCACCTGATGGCCGGCTCGAAGGAGGACGCCGAGACGGTCTCGGCGTTCTTCCAGGACATGCGCCCCCGCGGCCTCGGCACCCGCTCCTGGTGGTCAGCGATGGGGCGCCGGGCGTGATCAAGGCGATCGAGGTCTGCTTCCCGGGCTCGATCCGCCAGCGCTGCCTGGCGCACCGGGATGCGCAACCTCGCCGCCAAGGGCCGGAGGACCTGTGGCCCGAGTTCAAGGCCCGCGCCACCGCCGCCTATCAGGCGCCGAGCCGTAAGATCGCCCGTGAGCTGGCTGGACGGCGTCGTCGCCGACTACGGCACTGAGCTGGCGAACGCGGTCGGCTGCTTCATGGACGACTTCGAGGCCTG
>DASUSF010000490.1:0-7028 GCA_036375275.1 Geminicoccaceae bacterium
CGGCGAGGCGGGCGGCGGCGCTCGGCTGCGAAGGCAAGTGGGCGATCCACCCGTCCCAGGTGGCGCTCGCCAACGAGGTGATGAGCCCGCCCGCGGATGAGGTCCTGAAGGCGCGCCGGATCCTCGAGGCCATGGCGGAGGCGGGCCGGGCGGGCCGCGGCGCGGTGACCCTGGACGGCCGCCTGATCGACATCGCCTCGGTCCGCCAGGCCGAGGCGCTGGTCGCCAAGGCGGAGCAGATCGAGGCCCGGCCCGGCCGGTGACCTGAGGTGAGCGGACCCGCGGCAACGGAGGAGGGAGCGTGCTCGATTTCGAGCGCCCGATCAGCGAACTCGAGGGCAAGGTCAAGGAGCTCCGCCACCTCGCCGGCAGCAGCAGCGAGCTCGACCTCGCCGAGGAGATCGGCCGTCTCGAGGGGCGGGCCGAGAAGCTGCTCAGGCAGACCTACGCCAAGCTCACGCCGTGGCAGAAGACGCAGGTCGCCCGGCACCCGGAGCGGCCGCACTTCTCCAGCTACCTCGAAGCGCTGTTCGACCACTACAGCCCGCTCGCCGGCGACCGCAGCTTCGGCGACGACCGGGCGATCCAGGGCGGCCTCGCGCGCTTCCGCGGCCGGTCCGTGGTGGTCATGGGCCACGAGAAGGGCACCGATACCGAAGGCCGGGTCCGGCACAACTTCGGCATGGCCAACCCCGAAGGCTACCGGAAGGCGGTCCGGCTGATGCGCATGGCCGACCGGTTCGGCCTGCCGGTCGTGACCCTGGTCGACACCCCGGGCGCCTATCCCGGGATCGGGGCGGAGGAGCGCGGCCAGGCCGAGGCGATCGCGCGCGCGATCGAGAGCTGCCTCTCGATCAGCGTCCCCTTCGTCGCGGTGATCATCGGCGAGGGCGGCTCGGGCGGCGCCGTCGCGCTCGCGGCGGCGGACCGGATCCTGATGCTCGAGCACGCGGTCTATTCCGTGATCTCGCCCGAAGGGTGCGCCGCGATCCTCTGGCGGAGCGGGGACCAGGCGCCCCAGGCCGCCGAGGCGATGCGCCTCACCGCGCAGGATCTCCTCACCCTCGCGGTGATCGACGACATCGTCGCCGAGCCACTCGGCGGCGCGCACCGGGCGCCGGACGAGACGGTTCAGGCGGTCGGCGATGCGCTGGAACGGGCCCTCCTGCCGCTGTTCGAGCTGGCCGGCCCGGAGCTTCGCCACCGGCGGCGCCAGAAGTTCCTCCGCATGGGCAACGGCGCGGCCTGATCCGAGCGTGGGCCGCTTCAGCAGCGTTTACAACATGCGCAGCATCGCGAAGACGCCGCCGAGCAGGACCACGACGAAGGCCGCGAGCGTGGTGAGCAGGGTCTGGAGCAGCCAAGTCTTGAGCTCGGCGAGGCGAGCGTCCAGGTGATCTTTCGTTACCAGGCCGGTGGTAGGATCCGTCACCTCGTCGGCGATCGCCTCGGCCATACGATGCGGATCGCCGCCGGCCTCATCCAACAATCGTCCTGAACGAGCAGCGTTCATAGACAGCCCATCGCTCCTTCGAGCCGAAGCCATACCATAGCTTCGCGCGCTCCGACCTGATCCTCCGGCTGCATCTTGATCCTCAAAGCGCTGCATGGCCCCAGAACGCCGATGCGGCGCCCTCACGCCGTCGGCAGCCTGTAGTCCTTGTAGCGCTCGCGGAGCGTCGCCTTCCGGACCTTGCCGGTGGCGGTGAGCGGCAGCTGGTCGACCATGACCACGTCGTCCGGCAGCCAGAGCTTCGCAACCTTCCCCGCCAGGAAGCCGAGCAGGGCGTCCCTGTCGATCGCCGCTCCGGCGCGCGGCACGACCACGAGCAGGGGGCGCTCGTCCCACTTCGGGTGCGGCACGCCCACGACCGCCGCTTCGGCGACGTCCGGATGAGCCATGGCGGCATTCTCGAGATCGATCGAGCTGATCCACTCGCCGCCGGACTTGATCATGTCCTTGGCCCGGTCGGTGATGTGCATGAAGCCGTCGGCATCGATCGTCGCGACGTCGCCCGTCGAGAACCAGCCGTCGGCGTCGAAGGCGCCCTGGCCGGCTGCCGCATCCTCGTAGTAGCCGGAAGTGACCCAAGGCCCACGGACCATCAGCACGCCCGAGGTCCGGCCGTCCTCCGCCACGCGCTCGCCCCGCTCGTTCACGATCTTGATCTCGCAGCCGTAGATCGGCCGGCCCTGCTTCTCCTTGATCCGGAAGCGTTCCTCGGCCGGCCGCGCGGCGAGGTGGGGCGGCAGGCCGCCGATCGTGCCGACCGGGCTCATCTCGGTCATCCCCCAGCCATGGATCACCTCGATCCCGAACTCCTCCTCGAAGGCGCGGATCATCGCGGGTGGCGCGGACGAGCCGCCGATCACGACCCTGGCGAGCGTCGAGGGCCGCTCGCCGCTCTCGCGGAGATAGGCGAGCAGGCCGCGCCAGACCGTCGGCACGCCGGCGCTGAAGGTCACCCCCTCGGCCTCGAGCTGCTGGAACAGGCTCGGCCCGTCGAGCCGCGGGCCCGGCATCACGAGTCCGGTGCCGATCAGCGGGCAGGTGTAGGGGAGGCCCCACGCGTTGACGTGGAACATGGGCACCACCGGCAGGACCACGTCGCTGGGGGCGAGGTGGAGCCCGGATGGCAGGGCCGTCGCGAGGCTGTGGAGGACCGTCGAGCGGTGGCTGTAGAGGGTGCCCTTGGGCGTCCCGGTGGTGCCCGAGGTGTAGCAGAGGCCGGAAGCGGTGCGCTCGTCGAACTCCGGCCAGACGTAGCCCGCGTCCCCCGCCTCCAGCACCTCCTCGTAGGCCCGGAACCCGCTCCGGCCGGCCGGCATGCCGTCCCGGCCGGTCATGAGCACGATTTCCGCGAGCGGCTGCAGCCGGGCGCGCAGCCGGTCGATCAGCGGCAGGAACCCGGGGTCCGCGAACAACACGCGATCGCGCGCGTGGTTCACGATGTAGCAGATCTGGTCGTCGGACAGCCGCGGGTTGATGGTGTGGCAGACCGCGCCCATGCCGCTGATCGCGTAGTACAGCTCGAGATGGCGGGCGTCGTTCCAGGCGAGCGTCGCGACGCGGTCGCCGGGGCTGATCCGGAGCTCACCCTGGAGCGCGCTCGCGAGGCGGAGGGCGCGGTCGCGGATCTCCTGGTAGGTGCTGCGCCGGCTGCCGCCCTCAGGCAGCCAGGAGACCACCCGCGCGGACCGGTGATGCCGCGCCGCATACTCGATGATCGAGCTGATCAGAAGCGGCCGGTCCATCATCAGCCCTTGCATGCGGCGCCTCCCGATCGCACCCGGAGACCGTGGCTGGACGGCCGCCGTATCTCAACTTCGGCGGGAAGCTTAGCACGGAGTTCGCGCCTTGGAAGTCGGTGGTCACCGGTCGCGCCTCAGAGGCGGACGTCGCCGGTCGGGCTCTGGTAGTAGGACTGGGCGGGGCGATCGACCCACTGGAGCGCGAAGGCGGCGATCACGGCGATCAGGATGGCGGCCGCGCAGCCGGCCAGGAACGCCTTCATGGTCCTGTCCCCTCGCCCTGATCGTCACCTGGGGGCGGCGCGTCCGGCGCCGTCGCGTCCTTCAGCCACGCGATCAGCGCCGCCCGGTCGGCCGGATCGGGCATGCGCTGGAGCGGCATCTTCGACCCCGGCACCAGCGTCTCTGGCCCGACCTCGAACAGCCGGCTCACGGTCTCCTCGGTCCAGACCAGGTCGGCGGACTTCAGGGCCTCGGAATAGGGATAGCCCGGATGCCCGCCGGCCGGCCGCCCGAACAGGTTGTGCAGCGTCGGCCCGGCGCGGTGGCCGCCGTCCGGGGTCAGGGTGTGGCAGGCGGCGCAGGTCCTGAACAGCTTGGCGCCCCGGCTGCCGTCGTCGAACGGGGCGGCGACGCCCGAGGCCGGCGCCGGCGGGGTCTCCGCCGGCACGCCCGGTTCCGTTCTCGCTGCGAGGTCGTGGGTCACCACCAGGCCATCGGCGCCGCCCGAGAGCAGCGTCTCGCCGTCCTCGCCGAAGGCGACGCTCCAGACCGGCCCGCCGTGACGCTCGAACACCCGGAGCCGGTCGCCGTCGCCCCGGCGCCAGACCCGGACCGAGCCGTCCATCCCGCCGCTCGCGACCAGCTCCCCGTCGGGCGAGAGGTCGACCGCGAGCACCGGCCCCTCGTGACCGAACAGGGTCTGGGTGACCTCGCCGGTCGCGAGATCCCAGAGCTGCACGGTCTCGTCGACGGACGCGCTGGCGAGGCTGCCGCTCGCCGCATGGAGCGCGAGCGACGTGATCGCGAAGTCGTGGCGGTGCGCGCTCATCAGCTGGGTGCCGTCGGCGACGCGCCACGCGAACAGCGAGCCCTCGGAGTCGCCGGCGAGGACCTGCTCGCCGTCGGCCGAGAAGGCGACGCTGTTCAGGTTCGCCGGCGCCGCAAGCACGACCGGCGGCGCGCCGTTCTCGAGGTCCCAGAGGCGGACCGTCCGGTCCCATCCGGCCGACGCCGCGAGCCCGCCCTCGGCATCGAGCGCCACGTCGACGACCTTGGCCTCGTGGCCCAGGAGCTGCCGGATCAGGGTTCCCCGCTTCAGGTCCCAGAGCGCGAGGGTGCCGTCGTCGCTCGCCGACAGCGCCCGCTCGCCATCGGGCAGGAAGGCGACGGCGTTGACCGCCGCATCGTGACCGTGAAGGCGGAGCGTCACCGTCTCGCGCTCCAGGTCCCAGAGGATCAGGCTGTAGTCGAAGCCGGCGGTGAGCGCGCGCCGCCCGTCCTCGGCCACGGCCACCCCCTTGACCGGACCGCCGTGCCCGCTCAGCGCCGCGGCGGACAGGGTGCCGCCGTCGCCGTTCACCACCAGCGCACCGGCGATCCCGAGCAGTGTGCTGCGCAACCAGACCATGGACCCTCCGCGCGACGTGCCGATGAGCTCAGTCGGGAGCCGCCCCACCTGGAGCCGAGGGCGGGCGGGTCGGAGCCACGGCGGGCCCGCCGGGGCCTGGCAGGCTCCCGAAGTCGGACTCGCTGCCCGGGAACACGCCCACCACCTCGCCGCTCTCGGGGTCGATCACCAGCGTCTGAACCAGGAACGCGGCGTTGGAGTTCCCGCCCGGCTCCATCACCCGCGCCGCCACCAGAGGGCGGCCCTGGACGTCGACGGTCCGGACGTCGAGGACCTCGACCCCGAGCCTCCCGGCCACGGCCTGGGCCACGGCCGTCGCGTCGGCTTCCTCGGGCTCCGCCGCCGGCTCGGGCGCGCCGCCACCGAACGCGGCACGCGCCCGCTCACCCGGCGATGGCGGCGCCGCGTCCTGCGCGGACGCGCCGATTCCGAGCCCGCCGAGGATCACCCCGGCCGCCACGAGCGTCAGCCGGTGCCGCGATGCCCGCGCCCGGCGCTCAGTCATCGCCGGTGTCGAGCGCGCCGCGCCGCCGGAGCTCCTCGGCCCAGATGCTGTGATGCTCCTTCGCCCAGTTCTCGTCGACCCGGCCCGAGGCCATGGCGTCGAAGGCGCCCTCCATGCCGATCGTGCCGATGTAGATGTGGGCGATGATCACGATCGTCAGGATCAGCCCCATGATCGCGTGCCAGACCTGCGCGAGCTGCATCTCCTCGAGCGCGGTCAGGCCCACCGGCAGCTCGGTGCCGAAGATCCCGTTGATCAGCTCGAACGTCTTGCCGAACGCCGCCAGCTCGAACGGGAACAACAGCATCAGGCCGGAGAAGCTGACCGACGCGCCGCCGAGCACCACGAGCCAGAAGATCAGCTTCTGGCCGGCGTTGAACTTCTTCGACGGCGGATGCGTGTGCTTGGTGAACATGCCGCCGCCCTTGGCCAGCCAGATCAGGTCGTAGCGGTTGGGCAGGTTGTGGGCGACCCAGAGGACGAACATCAAGACGATGCCGAGCATGAACGCGAACGACAGGTAGTTGTGCGCGTACTTGCCCCAGAGCGTGAGCGTCCCGAACGCGCTGCTGCCGATCACGTCGGGCAGGAAATAGCGGCCGTAAAGGAGGTTGAGCCCGGTCAGGGCGAGGACGATGAAACTGACCGCCGTCATCCAGTGGGTGAAGCGCTCGATGAAGCCGAAGCGCTTGACGAGGTGGCCGCTCCGCCCGGACTCGATCCTGACCCGCCCCCGGATCGCGAAGAACAGCGCGAGCAGGGCGACGATGCCGATCAGGCCCCAGACGCCGTAGGTCGAAAGCGGCCCGTTCCGGATCGCCCGCCAGTTCTGGCCTTCCGACTGGATCAGCACGCCGGCCTGCTGGTCCGGCAGCGAGGACGTGAAGTTCTCGCCCTGCCGGATCGTCCGCCAGAACTCGGCGTCGCTGGTCGACCCCTGCGACTGGCCGGGGACCTGCCCCTGGTCCTGCGCCTGCGCCGTCATGGCCGTGAGCCCGATCACGGCCAGGATCAGGATCGCCTGCACCGTCCGGCCCGAGAGCCGCCTCAGCCCCACCTGGATCATCGCCAGCCTCCTCCCTGCGCCGCGGCGCCGGCCGCCGCTCCCCGCCCGCTGCATCCGACGCCTCTGCTCGCACCCTCTGGCCGCCCGCTCGACATCCATCGCCCGGACCTCAGAACTTCTGGGCGCGGGCGCGCGAGCGCAGTTCGTCGAGCCGCTCGTCGTCGAGCGGCTCGTCCGCCTGGCCCTGGTACACGCCCTTTTCATGGAACAGGATCTGGCCCTGCTCCTCCTCGCGGCAGCCCTGGACCAGAAGAAGCACGGCCAGTGCCCCGAGCAGCCCGATCCGCCGGTACGCCCTCGTCATGATCATCTTGTACGTCGCCCCAGACGCCGGGCTCTGGCCCGGATCCTTGCTGTTCTAATGCTTGAAGCCGAGTTTGCAAATCTCCCGCGCGTCGACCGATCGGCCGGGTCGATCCGGCTCGGGGAGCTCGACCGGCGCGCCGAGCCGCTCGATCTCCAGGATCCTCTCGTAGGCCTCGACCGGCAGGACCTCCACACCCTCGAGCAGGAGGGCGTCCCGCGCCGACTCGAGGTCGGGATCGGCGAGAGCCGCGCGCAGCCCGTGTCGGAGC
>DASUSF010000491.1:0-9973 GCA_036375275.1 Geminicoccaceae bacterium
AGCGGGCAGTGGCTGCCGACGCATGGCGGCCGGCTCGCGATGCCGATCCCGAGCCAGCCGCTCGCGGGATCGCGGGCCACGATCGAGAAGGTCGCGAAGCGGATCGACATCGGCTCGGCGTCCTTCTGGCCCGTGCCGCCCGGTGGGGCTCAGCCGGCGGGCGCGGTGGCGGCCGGGCGCTCGGCGCCCCGCATCAGCACCCCCATCCGCCGCTCGCGGACGGCGGTGTGGTAGGCGACCGCCTCCGGCGCGAGGTCGGCGGCCGGCGCCGGCTCGGCCTCGAAGTGGCCGAACCGGTCGACGCCCCGCACCAGGGTCGCGCTGTCGGCGCCGGCCTGGGTCGCCACCTGGGGTGGCAGGTAGCGGATCGCGAAGCCGATCCGGCGGTCGTCGGCGCGGTTCGGGTGGCTGCCGTGAAAGATCTTGACGTGGTGCAGCGACATCTGGCCGGGCTCGAGCACGAGATCGACCGCATCCGCCTCGTCGACCTCGACCTCGATCTCCTGGCCGCGCGAGAGCAGGTTCTTCTCGTCGAAGGTGTCGCGGTGGGCGACCACGTCCCGGCGATGGGTCCCCGGCACCACCCGCATGCAGCCGCTCAGGGGAGTGCTCGGGCTGAGCGCGAGCCAAGCCGTCACGACGTCGCCCTCGTAGTCCAGGCCCCAGTAGGTGATGTCCTGGTGCCAGCTGATGAAGTCCGGGGTCTTCGGCTCCTTGATGAAGAACACCGTCTCCCAGGCCAGGATGTCCGGGCCGATGAGATCCTCGACCGCGTCCAGGATCCGCGGGTGGCGGATCAGCTCCTGCGCCCAGCGGTACACGAGGTGCGGCTTGTGGCGGAAGGGCGCCGGCAGGGCGCCGCCCGCGGCAGCCTCGGCCGCCTCGAGCGCAGCCCGAAAGCGGGCCGCCTCCGCCGGCTCCAGCACCGTCAGCGGGCAGAGATAGCCATCGGCGCGGTAGCGCGCGATCCGGTCGTCGTCGAGGGTCTTGCCCATGGTCGTCCTCCGCCATGCCTCCCACGCACGCAACGCGATGTAGCGCAGGCCGTTCCGGCTGCCAACACGGGCCGTCACCACCGGCCGTGACAGGCGGCCGCGCCCGGTCTACATCGGACCGCGCGGCGGACGGGCGAGCGGCCGGGCGGTGGACCGGCCCATCAGGGAGGCGGGAGCATGAACCTCGGCAGCATGCTGGCGGCGCGCGGCGAGGCCGGGCGCCCGGTCCGGGTCGGGCTGATCGGCGCCGGCAAGTTCGGCACCATGTTCCTGGCCCAGGCGCGCCGGACGCCGGGCATGCACATCGTCGGGGTGGCCGATCTCCGGCCCGAGCGCGCACGCGCGTCGATGGCGGGCGTGGGCTGGGTCGCGGAGCAGCTCGATGCCCGCGACCACGATCACGCGCTCTCGAGCGGACGGACCCGGGTCGACGACGACGCGGAGGCCCTGATCGCGAGCGGGATCGACGTCCTGATCGAGGCCACCGGCGATCCCGCGGCCGGCGTCCGCCATGCCCTCGCCGCGATCGAGCACGGCCGCCACCTGGTGATGGTCAACGTCGAGGCCGACGTGCTGGTCGGGCCGCTGCTCGCCGCGCGGGCGCGGCGCGCCGGCCTGGTCTACAGCATGGCCTACGGCGACCAGCCGGCGCTGATCTGCGAGATGGTCGACTGGGCGCGCGCGTCGGGCTTCGAGGTGGTGTGCGCCGGCAAGGGCACCCGCTACCGGCCGCACTTCCACCAGTCGACGCCGGCGACGGTCTGGGAGCACTACGGGATCAGCCCGGCCGAGGCCGAGGCGGGCGGGATGAACCCGAAGATGTTCAACAGCTTCATCGACGGCACCAAGTCGGCGATCGAGATGGCGGCGGTCGCCAACGCGACCGGGCTCGAGCCGCAGCCGCGCGGCCTCGCCTTCTTCCCCTGCGGCACCCAGGATCTGCCGAGCGTGCTGCGCCCGGAGAGCCAGGGCGGGCAGCTCCAGCGCTCGGGCACGGTCGAGGTGGTCTCGGACCTGGAACGCGACGGGCGCGCCGTGTTCGGCCACATCCGGCAGGGCGTCTACATCACGTTCCGGGCGGAGTCCGACTACGTGCGCGCCTGCTTCGCCCAGTACCACGTCACCACCGACCCGACCCGCGAGGTCGCGGCGCTCTGGCGGCCCTTCCACCTGATCGGCCTGGAGCTCGGGATCAGCGTCGCCAGTGCCGCGCTCCGCGGCGAGCCGACCGGCTCCGCCGGGCGGTTCCGCGCCGACGTCGTGGCGACCGCCAAGCGCGACCTGCTCGAGGGCGAGGTGCTCGACGGCGAGGGCGGCGAGACGGTGTACGGCCACCTGACCCCCGCGGCCACGTCGATCGAACGGGAGGGCCTGCCGATCGGCCTGGCGCACGGCGTGAAGCTCCGGCGACCGGTCGCGGCCGGCGCCCGTCTGACCTCGTCGGACGTCGAGATCGACCCCGCGGACCCGCTGGTGCGGCTGCGCGACGAGATGCTGCGCGCCTGATCGGGTGAAGGCGCGCGTTAACCAGGTCTTAACCGGTCGCGGTGATCATCGGCCTTCAGGAGGTGCCCGACGATGATCGCCATCACCCGAACCCTGCCGACCGCTCCATCGATCGCCGAAACGCGCTCCCGCACCGCCGAAGAGCGTTGGTCGCCGGCCGCAGCGGCGGCCTTCGTGCTCGCGAGCTCGCTCGCGCTCTGGGCGCTCATCATCATCGCCATCCGGGCGGCGGTCGGCTGAGGTCGGCGTACAGGCACGTCCGCGAGCCGGGGCGAGATCCTGCCCGCGGGGCGCGGGATCCCAGGCCGTCGCATCGCCCAGGACTCGGAGCCGGTGCCCGAGCGGCACCCGCACCGCCCGTGATCGGCCTGGCCGTCCGCCGGACCAGGAGGCGCCGCCCCGAGGATCGCATCGCCGGGCGGAGCCGGCCTCGATGTCGAAGCCGCGGCGGTCCCGCGGCGCGCCGCGCCGACGGCGCGATCCGAGGGGGTTCGCCTCAAGGTTGATCAGCGAGCGCAGCTGGCGCTGGCGCGGCCGGAAGCTCGGACGCGTTCTTCAAGTAAAGCATCAAAAAGAAAAAGGGGCCGAAGCCCCCTGACGAGAAGTGATGTCTAAGTCTGCCGTCTTGCCGGCTTGTTAGTACACCTGGACACTAGATGTTTTCCACAGGTTGTGCAAGACGTCATGTAGTAGAAAGACTAGAGCCGCCGTTCTACCATGAGTTTCTTGATCTCCGCGATCGCCTTGGCCGGGTTGAGCCCCTTCGGGCAGGTGTTCGCGCAGTTCATGATGGTGTGGCAGCGGTAGAGGCGAAAGGGATCCTCGAGGTCGTCGAGCCGCTCGCCCTTGTTCTCGTCCCGCGAATCCGCGAGCCAGCGCCACGCCTGAAGCAGCGCCGCGGGCCCGAGAAACCGGTCGCTGTTCCACCAGTAGCTCGGACATGCGGTCGAGCAGCAGGCGCAGAGGATGCATTCGTAGTAGCCGTCGAGCTCCTTGCGGTCCTCGGGCGACTGCCGACGCTCGCGCTCCGGCGGCGGCGAGACGGTCTGCAGCCACGGCTGGATCGACTCGTACTGCGCCCAGAACTGCGAGAAGTCGGTCACCAGGTCCTTGACCACCGCCTGGTGCGGCAGCGGGTAGATGCTGACCTCCTTGGCCCCGAAGTCCTTGAGCGACTTGGTGCAGGCGAGGGTGTTCCGGCCGTCGATGTTCATCGCGCAGCTGCCGCAGATCCCTTCCCGGCAGGAGCGGCGGAACGTGAGGCCGGAATCGACCTCGCTCTTGATCTTGATCAGCGCATCCAGGACCATCGCGCAGTCGCCGGTATCGATCTCGAACACGTCGAGACGCGGCCGCCCGCCGCTCTCGGGGTCGAAGCGGTAGATCTTGAAGCGCATGGTGCTGGCGGCGCCGTTGGCGGCGTGATGGGTCTTGCCCGGCTCGGGCCGGGAGTTCGCGGGCAGGCTGAACTGCGCCATGAGCGACGGCTTTCCTTGATCGTGGTCGTGGGGCCCGGATCGGGGATCAGTACACCCGCTTCTGCGGCGGGATCGGCTCGACCTCGTTGCTGAGCGGCCGGGTGTGGACCGGGCGGGTGTCGATCTCCGGCCGGTGCCCGTCCCGGACCCAGCAGAGGGTGTGCTTCATCCAGTTCTCGTCGTCGCGCTCGGCGTGATCCTCGCGCGCGTGCGCCCCCCGGCTCTCGGTCCGGTAGAGCGCGGAGTTCATGGTCGCGACCGCCTGCAGCATCAGGTTCTGCAGCTCCAGCGCCTCCACGAGATCGCTGTTCCAGATCATCGAGCGGTCGGTCAGCCGGAGCTCCGACAGGCTCTCCGCCACCTCGCCGAGCTTGCCGCTGCCCTCTTCCAGCATCTCGCCGGTCCGGAACACGCTCGCGTAGCGCTGCATGGTGCGCTGCATGTCGAGCCGGATCCGGCCGCTGGACATCCCGCCGTCGGCGTGGCGCACCCGGTCGAGGCGCTCGATCGCGGCCTCGCCCGCATCCTTCGCGAGCGGCTTCTGCGCCGCCCCCCGCGTCACCAGCTCCGCCGCCCGGTGCGCCGCGGCGCGGCCGAACACCACGAGATCGATCAGCGAGTTGCCGCCGAGCCGGTTCGCGCCGTGCACCGAGGTGCAGCCGGCCTCGCCGACCGCCATCAGGCCCGGGACGACCTCGTCGGCGCTGCCGTTCTTCGGCCCGACCACCTCCGTGGTGTGGTTGGTCGGGATGCCACCCATGTTGTAATGGCAGGTCGGCACCACCGGGATCGGCTCGCGGGTGACGTCGACGCCGGCGAAGATCCGCGCGGTCTCGGAGATCCCGGGCAGGCGCTCGTGCAGGACGTCGGCGTCGAGGTGCTCGAGATGCAGCTCGATGTAGTCGCTCCCCTTGCCGCAGCCACGGCCCTCGTTGATCTCGATGGTCATCGCGCGGCTGACCACGTCGCGCGATGCGAGGTCCTTGGCGCTCGGCGCGTAGCGCTCCATGAAGCGCTCGCCCTCGCTGTTGGTGAGGTAGCCGCCCTCGCCGCGCGCCCCCTCGGTGATCAGGCAGCCGGCGCCGTAGATCCCGGACGGGTGGAACTGCACGAACTCCATGTCCTGCAGCGGCAGCCCCGCGCGCAGCACCATGGCGTTGCCGTCGCCGGTGCAGGTGTGAGCCGAGGTGCACGAGAAGTAGACCCGGCCGTAGCCGCCGGTCGCGAGCACCGTCTGCTGCGCCTGGAAGCGGTGCAGCGTGCCGTCGGCGAGGCACAGCGCGATCACCCCCTGGCAGGTCCCGTCCTCGCCCATCAGCAGGTCGAGCGCGAAGTATTCGTTGAAGAACTCGACCCGGTTCTTCAGCGCCTGCTGGAACAGGGTGTGCAGCATGGCGTGGCCGGTCCGGTCGGCGGCGGCGCAGGTCCGGTACGCCTGCTCCTTGCCGTACCCGATCGACTGACCGCCGAAGGCGCGCTGGTAGATCCGGCCGTCCTCGGTGCGCGAGAACGGGACGCCGTAGTGCTCGAGCTCGATCACCGCCGCGGGCGCGTTCTTGGTCATGTACTCGATCGCGTCCTGGTCGCCCAGCCAGTCCGAGCCCTTGACGGTGTCGTACATGTGGAAGCGCCAGTCGTCGGCGTTCATGTTGGCGAGCGCGGCGTTGATCCCGCCCTGCGCCGCCACGGTGTGGCTCCGGGTCGGGTAGACCTTGGAGATGCAGGCGGTCCGGAGCCCCGCCTCGACCATGCCGACCGCCGCGCGGAGGCCGGACCCGCCGGCGCCGACGACGATGACGTCGTAGATGTGATCGGTGATCGGATAGGCCTTGGCCATGACGTCAGCTTCCGCTCGCGACCATCAGGATCGCGACGATGCAGGCGATGCCGAGGCCGAAGGTGAGGAGTTGGATCGCCGCGAGCGACGCGATCCTGGCGCCCTCGTGGTGGACGTAGTCCTCGACCACCACCTGGAGGCCGAGCCGGGCGTGGTAGAAGACCGAGATCACCAGCAGGATCATCAGGATCGCCGCGATCGGCGAGGCGAGCCAGGCGCGCACGGTCAGGTAGTCGGTGCCGTCGAGCGAGGCGAGCGAGAACACCAGCCAGGTCACCAGCAGGAGGTTGGACAGCGCGGTCAGCCGCTGCATCTTCCAGTGGTCGGTGCCGTCCCGGGCCGAGCCGAGGCCCCGGACCTTGCCGATCGCGGTCTGCAGGCTCATCGCTCCCCTCCTCAGCCGGCGGCCGCGACGATGATCCAGACCAGGATCGTCATCACCGCCGCGAACGCCAGGACCAGCATGCCCGAGAAGCGGGCGATGTCGATGTCGAAGCCGTAGCCGGCGTCCCAGACCAGATGCCGGACCCCGTTGCCGAGGTGGTAGAACAGGACGAACGTGTAGCCGAACAGGACGAGCCCGCCGAACCAGCTGTCGACCAGCCACTGGACGGTCGCGAACGACTCCGGGCCGCCGGCGAGGGCGACCAGCCACCAGGTCAGGAGCACGAGGCCCGCCGCGAGCGCCACGCCCGTCACGCGGTGCGCGATCGAGAGCGCCATCGTGAAGTACCAGCGATAGATCTGGAGGTGCGGCGACAGGGGACGCTCGGCAGCCATGCGGTGCTCCCGGGTCGGCACCGTGAGCTGCGCCGGGCGGCGCAGGGTGGACCCTCGTTCGTCAAGACGGGGTGAAGTCTAGCCCCGGCGCCCTTCGAGTCAACGGCGCCTCCGGCCGCGCCCCGCCTACTCCGCCGCCTTGGGGCGATCCGGGAACAGGAACTCGCGCCCGACCTTGACCCGGTATTCGCCGTCGTAGGCGATCACGTCGGCGGTGGCGTAGGTCTCGCTCCACCGCTCCGGCAGGTAGGAGCCGGTGCCGACCAGGTCGATCGGCGCGCGCACGCTCGCCATGAGCTTGCACTTCTTGGGGTCGAAGCCGGAGCTCGCGATGATCTTGACCTTCGGGAAGCCGTGCTGGTCGAGCTGCTCGCGCAGGTGGAAGACCGCGGCGGCGGTGACGCCGGTGCCGACCAGCCAGCGGAGCTCGGTCTCGGTCCGATAGGTGCGGACCGCGTCCGGCTGGTGACGCTCGAGCACCGCGTAGGAGGCCGCGGTGTCCAGCCCCTCGACGAAGCGGCCGCCGTGGGTGTCGACGCGGATGCCGAGGCGCCCGGCCTCCGCGAGCTGCGGGAATTGCCCGCACACCTCCAGGGCGTCGCTGACCTCCCGGCCGAAGTAGTCGACCAGGACGTAGAGCGGATCGTTCGGAAAGGCGGCGTGGAACATCTCGGCGGCGCGCAGCGTCGAGCCGGCGTAGCCGATCAGCGCGTGCGGCATGGTGCCGAGGCCGCGCTCGTTGCCGAAGAAGTGCGCGGTCGCGTCGCTGGCGTTGCCGACGAAGCCGATCGCCCCGGACTCGCGCCGCGCCCGGGCCGAGCCGACGCTCGCCCCGTAGGCCATGAGCTCCGCCATCTCGGCGCCGGCGCAGTGCCGGGCGTCCATGGCGAGGAAGCCGACGTACGGCAGGTCCGAGCACATGATGAAGGCGTTGAAGGCGGCGACGCAGGGTGGCCCGAGCTTCTGCAGGAGCAGCGTCTCGAGGTCGACGAGGTGCGAGAACGGCCCCGTGATGTAGATCAGCGGCTCGCCGGCCCCGACCCAGTCGCCCTCGGCGAAGCAGCAGTCGACGTCGAAGCGCACGCCGCGCTCGGCCCCGACGCCGTGCAGCCAGTCGAGGGCCAGCTTGCCGGTGAAGACCACCGGGCGGCGCATGAAGACCGCGTAGGTCACCTCGCAGTCGCCGAACCGCTGCGCGATCTGCTTGGTCTTGACGAAATATTTGTCGGTGAAACGCGCCAGCTCGCCGTCGTGCGGACCCATGGCCCCGCCTCCCGATGTCCCCGGCCTCCGCTTTAGGCGGAGAAGCGCGGCCGTGCAAGCCGGCTGCCACCGGCGCTTGCCGCGCCCGCCCACGCCCGCTATCCCCTTCAGGCCCGCGACGCCCGCACCCTGGAGGCCGCTCTTGTCCAGCAAGCTGTTCTCGCCGGTCCGCTTCCGCGGGCTCGAGCTCCCCAACCGGATCGTCGTCTCCTCGATGTGCCAGTACGACGCAGAGGACGGCAACGCGCACGACTGGCACCTGATGCATCTCGGCCAGTTCGCGATGGGCGCGGCGGGCCTGGTCATGACCGAGGCGACCCACGTCTCGCCCGAGGGGCGGATCACGCACAAGTGCCTCGGGCTCTGGTCCGACGACAACGAGCGCAACCTCGGGCGCGTGGTCGCCTTCTGCCGCCACTACGGCGTGGTCAGGCTCGGCATCCAGCTCGCCCACGCCGGGCGCAAGGCATCGGTGCATCCGCCGCAGGACGGTGCCCACCCCCTGACGGCCGAGGAGGGTGCGTGGCAGACGGTGGCGCCGTCGGCGATCCCCTATGCGCCCGACTGGCATACCCCCGTGGCGCTCGACGCCGCCGGGCTCGACAAGGTCAAGGCGGACTTCGTCCGCGCGGCGGAGCGGGCGGTCCGGCTCGGCTTCGACCTGATCGAGCTGCACATGGCGCACGGCTATCTCGGGCACGAGTTCCTCTCGCCGCTCAGCAACCGGCGGGACGACGCCTACGGGGGGTCGCTCCAGAACCGGATGCGCTTCCCGCTCGAGCTGTTCGAGGCGGTCCGGGCGGCGATCCCGGACGACCTCCCGCTCGGCGTCCGGGTCTCGGCGAGCGACTGGGTCGATGGCGGCTGGACGCCCGAGCAGACCGTCGGGTTCGCGAAGGCGCTGAAGGCGCAGGGCTGCGACTTCGTCGACGTCAGCTCCGGCGGCAACGACCGGCGCCAGAAGATCCCGCTTGGGCCCGGCTACCAGGTGCCGTTCGCGGCCAGGGTCCGGCGCGAGGCGGACATCCCGACCTGGGCGGTCGGCATGATCACCGACCCGCACCAGGCCGAGGGCATCATCCGGGACGGCGAAGCGGACATGGTGGCGCTCGCGCGGGGCGTGATGTTCAACCCCCGCTGGGCGTGGCACGCGGCCGAGGCGCTCGGCGCCGAAACCGCCTACGCGCCCAGGTACATGCGCGCCCACCCCTCCAACTGGCCGCAGGTGTTCCCGAGCCGGCGCGAGGCCGCGGACTGAGACAACCGCCGGTCCGCACGCACGGGATCAGGCGGTATGCCTCAGCTCTCGTAGCGCACGCTCGCCCGAGGCCTCGTCGTACTTCCACTCGCTCTTGGTGCGCTCCTCGATCAGGTTCGACAGATTGCGGATATGTCGGCCCGCATCATCCTCGCTGAGCGTCCGGATCGGGCCGGCAGCTTCCGACTCCACACCCTGCAGAATCCTCAGCGCCAGACGGTTCGCCTCGTCATCCGACGCTCGGTTCAGGTTTTCCAGCATGTGGTCCGCGCCATCCCGGAAGCGAATGACCCGAAGTGCCCGGTGGACCGCCTCAAGGGCCACGGTCAGCTGCACGCTGGCCAGCTCATTGAACGGGATCGGCATCGGCGATCTCCTAGATCAGAAATTCGATCACGTCGAAGCAGTCACGATGGAGCGCCTCGATGTGGTACTCGTCGGACAGCGGGTGCGCACGATGCTCCACCGGCACGACCCGCACCTGCCCGCTCACCAGACTGAAAGGTATCACGTAAAGCAGCGGAGCAAAGTCCGCGCGTTCAGCGCGCTCGAGGACGGCCGCGATCTCGTAGGCCGTCGCGTCGTCGATGACGCCCTGGCGGAGCTTCGATTCCGCTCCCTTGAGCAGGCCCTCGCGGTTCGCGTTGATGCGGTCACTGTGGTGCTCGGTTCTTCTCACCTCCTGATGCAGGTTCCGGTAGATCTCGAGCGGACTCGAGGACGGAGGCACCGCACTGTCGTACATCGCCGTCGAAGCAAAGCCGCGGTAGGGGCTGCACCAGACCCAGTGCTGGCCCTGGAAATACCGCTGGTTGATCCGATACGCCAGCAGCGTCTGCGTAGAATAGAGGAGAAG
>DASUSF010000492.1:0-5379 GCA_036375275.1 Geminicoccaceae bacterium
GATCCGGTTGGGCTCGATGTTGACGCTGCCGTCCAGGTAAACGCGGTCGGCCCAGACCGGGAACGACTTCCTGCTCACGCCGAGGCTGTGGAGCGCGACCGTGATCGCGCCGTCGCAGGCGAGGCGCAGGCAGAACGGCACCGAGACGAAGTCGACGTCGGAGCGCAGGTCGAAGTCGATGACGTAGTGGTTCTCCGAGAGCTGGCGGGTCTCGGCGATCTCGTAGGCGTCGTGCATCGAGAGGAACTGCAGGTAGTCGCTGTTCAGATCGTCGATCATCTGAGCATCCAGGACGCGCGGCGTGCTCCAGGCATCCCGGTCGTGCTCCCAGAGATAGGTCGTGTAGGTCGGGTTCAGGACCTCCTCCTCGGGCTGGCCGCAACGGACGAGGTCCATGCCGCCGGTCCGCTTGATCGCCCCCTGGATCGGCCGCCCGTCGAACTGGCGCGGCAGGTGGTAGGAGTAGGCGCCGCAGTGCTGGATGAAGAGCACATCACCCGTGGCGATGCCGTCGAGCGAGGTCCGCGGCAGTAGCGTGTCATCGGCGAAGCAGAGCGAGCCGCTCAGCACGTCCCGCCCCTCGAGTGGCAGCGGCACGCCGCCCGCGCGCACGATCTGGTGCGGCGCCCGGCCGATCGCGATCCGGTCGATGTCGCGGCTGCCGACGTCGGCGATCGCCCAGCGCCGCCCGTCCGCTTCCTTGACCGCGAGGACGCGGGTCAGGATGCCGGCGGCCGGCCCGACCAGGCTCCGCCCGGGCTCGACGAGGTAGGTGAGGTCGGGCCGCGCCTCCGCCTTCAGCGCCCGGGCCAGCTCCTCGACCGACGGGTACGCCTTCCCCTCGACGAAGGGGATGGCGAGGCCGCCGCCGACGTTGAGCTCCGCGATCCGCTGCCCGGTCGCGGCGTGGATGTGGTCGACCAGCGCATGGAGGCGGCGAAGGATCGCCCTGAAGGTGTCGAGGCTTCCGATGTTCGGCCCGGCGTGGAAGTGGAGGCCCGTGATCCTGAGCGCGGTCCGCGCCAGCGCCGGGACGACCGCGTCGACCGGCACCCCGAACTTGGCGATGGCATCGCTCCGGTGGCCGGGAAGCTCGACCTCGCCGGCGCCCGCGCCGAGGGGCAGGTTGGAGTTGATCCGGACGTACACCGGGCCGTGCGCCCCGTCGCCGCCCAGCTCCCGCTCGAGCCGGTCCAGGATCTCGGGCGAGTCGACGACGAAGCCGCCGCCCTCGACGAGCAGGCTCAGCGCGCGGCGCATCTCGGGCGCCGGCGTGTTGAGCTGGATGCGCTCAGGCTCGAAGCCGGCGAGCCGGGCGAGGAAGAACTCCTGCGCCGAGGCGCAGGCGACGCCACCGCCGAGACGGCAGATCTCCCGGAGAATCGGGAGCGAGGGGTTGGCCTTGGCGGGAAAGACGACCCGCGCGGCGGCGCCCGTGAATGCCGCGTAGGAGCGGAAGCGTCGCTCGATCTCGGCCGGCTCGTAGACCTGGATCGGCGTGCCGTGGGCGTCGGCCAGGCCCTCCAGATCCAGGCTGCGCGACCAGCTCTCCATCCGTCGTCTCCCGTCTCGCCCCGCTGTTGTCCGTGGCCGCTTTACCCCGGCCCTTCGCGCCAGGCCTCCAGCAGGGCCAGGACGTCGTCGTCGTCGTTGAAGAAGTGGAGCGAGAAGCGGAGGCCGACGTCGCCGCGCACCGAGACCAGCACGCGCCGCTCGCGCGCCCAGTCGCGCCAGGCGGCGGCGCCCTCCTTGCGGACGGTGACGATGCCGGCGCGGCGCTCGTCCTCGAGCGGCGTGACGATCCTGGCCCCCATCGCCTGCAGCCCGGCGGCAAGCCGGCCGTTCAGGTCGAGCACCCGGCGGTGGACGGCCCCGGCTCCCATCGCCGCGGCGATCTCGACGCAGGCCTCGAGCGCGTAGAGCCGCGAGACCTCGATGCAGCCCGCCTCGACGGCGGACGCGTCCGAAACCGTGGTGATGGTGTCGTTGAGCATGGCGAACGGCTCGGCCTGGGACATCCAGCCCGCCACCGGCACGCGGCAGCTCTGGCGAAGCCGCTCCGAGAGGTAGAGGACGCCCGTGCCGACGCCGGCGCAGAGCCACTTCACCGACGAGATGGTGGCCGCGGCGTAGCCGTTCGCGCGCATCGCCTGGGGGATGACGCCGGCCGCCTGGGTGGCGTTGACGACGTGCCAGACGTTGCCCGCGCGCAGCTCGGCGGCGATGGCCTCGACGTCGCAGCGGACGCCCGTCTTGTACTGGACCTGTGAGGTCACCACCGCCCTGGTCTGCGGGCCGACCACGGCCAGGATCTTGTCGGCCGGATAGGTCTGATCGGGCTCCGGCTCGACCCAGACCGGCTCGAACCCCTGGCGCAGCCATCCGAGCGTGCTGGACGGAAACTCGTCCCTCGGCAGCACGACCTGGTCGCGCCGCGCGCCACCGTTCTCCCACTCCTGCCGCGCCATCATGGCGAGGAGGTTCATCGACGTGCTGGTCGAGTCGCAGAAGCCGATGTCGGAGGGCTCGGCGCCGAGGTAGGCGGCGATCGTGGCGCGCACCTCCCTGAGCCCGTCCTTGTAGCGGACATAGGCCTGCATCCCCTCGCCCGCCATGTCGGCGAGGACCCTGCTCGCGGCGGCCGGCGCCTGGGCCGGGATGGCACCGACCGCGGCGTTGTCGGCGTACAGGAAGCGCTCCAGCGCCGGGTAGTTCGTCCGCGCCTTCGACCAGGGCACGTCGCCGCCTCCTTCGCCGCGGGCGCGACGACCCCGCCGGTCGATCGTCCGGGGGTGCCCGAGGTCCTGCTTGGAACGCTATCGCCCGGCGGCACCGACCGCAACGGTCGGGAGCGTTTCGGACGCCTAGAGCCGTTTTCGATGAGGTGGACCGACCTTGGACGGCAATTCTGTCGCGCTCATCGAAAGCGAACGGATCTATTCCAATGGGATGGAGCAGCCTTATCCGCGCGATGATCGCCAGACGGGGATCGCGTCTGATCGGATGCTGCTCTAGTCAAGAGTGCTCCCGAACGTCAAAGATGGCGGCTTCGGCAACCAGGATCCGGCGTCGATGTGCCGCGCGCTCGTCTATCTCGGGCAGCCCGTCCTGCTCGACCACCTGCTCTACCAGCCGGACAGCTCGCTGGTGAAGCAGGCGTTCATGCCGCGGAAGCTCCACATGCTGAATCTCGCCGGCTTCGGCATGGTGGCGTGGGACCGCCGCTCGCGCGCGCCGGAGACGCCGTTCCGCTACAGCTCGACCGCGCTGCCGATCTTCGACCGCAACCTGAAGTCGCTGGCGGAGAAGATCGCGCCGAGCTGCGTCGTGGCCCACGTCCGCGGCGTCCACTACAGCACCGATGCGATCATATCGCCGCAGAACACCCATCCCTTCCAGTTCCCCGGGACGCGGATCGCGCTCGCGCACAACGGCGACCTCTACCGGCTCGGTCGGATGAAGGACGATCTCGTGCGGCACATGCGGCCCGAGATCGCTGCCCAGATCGCCGGCACGACCGACAGCGAGATCGTCTACGCCCTGCTCCTGTCGCAGCTCGAGAACCCCTGCGGGCGGATCGAGCACGAGGAGTTCAAGGCGGCGGTGCCGCGGACGCTGGAGATCATCCGCGATGTCCGCGCCATGCACGGCATCTCCATCTCCAGCTCGCTCAACCTCTTCTTCAGCGACGGGGAGACCGCCGGCGGGATCCGCTATTGCTTCGACTACGGCCGCTACCTCGACGAGGACCCGGCCAAGGTGCACGAGGCCAACCTCACCTTCCTCAGCCTCTGGTACACCTGCGGCCGCTCCTTCGGCTTCCACGAGGGCGAGTGGCAGATGATCGGCGAGAGCGATGCCGCCGATTCGATCATCATCGCTTCGGAACCGCTCACCGTCGACGCGACCAGCTGGCTGGAGGCGCCGGAATACAGCATGCTGCTCGCCGACACGCAGGGCGGGCGGCCGATGATCGACATCGTCTATCTCGACGTCTGAGCCAGGACCGCCGCCGCATCTGTCTCGCAGCCGCGGCAGATGTTCTGCCGCATCAATTCGCCCGCGAGGTCGTTGTTGGCGCGCGACAGCCGGCCCGCGAGATCCGCGCAGACGGCGTGCAGCAGTGCGACCCCCTCGCCGCTGCCCGAGCGCACGAGCTCCTGCACCAGCACCCGGGGAAAGGCCATGACGGCGCCGCTCGAGCGCACGACGCAGGTGGCTTCGTAGGTCCCGCCAGCGATCGCCGGCGACATGCCGGCGAAGCGGCCGGGGCCCAGCACCCCGAGCTGACGCCGCCGGTGGCCGCGTTCGCCGAGCAGCACGAGAGCACCGCGGAGGACGACGTAGCTCCGCTCCGCGGGGTCGCCGTGCGCGAACAGGACCTCGCCGCGCTCGACCTCGATGGCCCGACCGCGGGCGAGGAACGCCTGCAGGTCGTCGGCCGCGAAGTAGCGGAAGAAGGGCAGGAGCGGCGCGAAGCGGCTGAAGTCGAACCGGCAGGGGCGGCTCGGCGGCTGCGCTGCCGGCATCGGCTCCGCGGCGCCGGCCTCTTCGCCGTCGAGGGCGAGCAGGCGGTCGCGCGTCGCCCTGAACCGCTCGCCGAGTGTCGCCAGGATGTGGCGCGTGAGCTGCACCGCGGCCGCGTTCCGCTGGTGGAGGGCGCTCTGGAAGAAGGCCCGGTCGATGACGATCGCGGTGACCGCCTCGCGGGCGATGGCCGAGGCCGTGCGCGGCGCGTCGTGGATCAGGCCGACCTCGCCGAGAAGCTCGCCCGGCCCGATCGCGGCCACGGCGGTGCGCGCGCCCCCGGGCCGCCGGACCGTGATGTCGACGACCCCGCTCTCGAGGAGGAACGCCTCGCTCGGCAGCGCGCCCTGTTTGATCAGCACCTCGCCGGCCGCGAACCTCCGCCGCTCGAGGCCGAGGGCGAAGCCGTCGAGCGCCCGCGCCGCGACGCCGGCGAGGGGCGGCGCCCGCGAGAGGTCCCCGGCCTCGACATCCCGCACGTGGGGCCGACCATCCGCTTCCATGCTCGCGCTCCAGTCGCCGATGACCTGCGCGCCCGATGGCACGGCGGCGAGGCGCCGTCCGCTCGAGTTCTCCCTCGCCATCTTACAGGTTTTCCGGGAGATCTCGACGGCGCAGGGCAGAGCCGCGTCACGGGCCGGTTCGCGACCAACCGGCTCCCGGAGCCTGGCGAGGAGGCCGCTTCAGTCCGCGGCCGGGAGCTCGAGGGTGGCGCCGAGGCCGCCCCAGCCCGAACGGGTCAGCTCGAGCGAGCCACGATAGAGTGCGGCGAGATCCCCGACGATGGCGAGGCCGAGCCCGGCGCCGGGCGTGGCCTCGTCGAGCCGCCGGCCGCGCAGCAGGACGGCCGCA
>DASUSF010000493.1:0-10914 GCA_036375275.1 Geminicoccaceae bacterium
TGAACGGTACGCCGAGACTGACCTCCGCGAGCGCGATCTTCTGCTCGGGCAGTGCAAGGGCGAGGCGGTCGATCGCGAGCCGGCCGGTGCCGAACTCGGCACGCTCGCCAGCGAGTCCGAGGCGCACCTCGCCCCGGGTGACCTCGACCGGAGGCAGGGCCGACCCGGCGGGCGCGAGGGCGCCGCGCTCGATCCGGGCCGGCAGATCGAGCCGCCAGACGAAGGCGTCGCGCGCGAGGTGGAGCCACCGCCCGGGCGGCAGCGCCAGGCGGGCGGTGGCGCGCACGCCCGGCTCGGGCAGGACCACGTCCTCGACGAGCAGCGCGCCCGCCTCCGGGACCGCGAGCTCCAACGCCTCCGCGCCGAGCTCCAGCGCGAGCGGGAGGTCGAGGTCCAGCCGCCCCACGCTCCCGCCCCCGATCCCGCCCGAGCCGTCGAGCGCGACCCGCCCCCGGAGCGTCGCCTGCCCGCTCGTGCCGCCGCCTTCGAGCGCGAGCCGGGCGCGGCGGATGGTCGGCCCCGGGACGAGGCCGGTCGCTTCCAGCTCGAGGGCGACATCCCGGATGGCGACGGTCTCGAGGCCCGCGCGCTTCTGGATCGTCGCGCCGAGATCGAGCCGGGCCGCGGGGCCGCCGGCATCCGCCTCGAGCCGGAGGTCGATCCGGCCCGCGAGCGCAGGCCCGGCGAGGTCGAGCGTGACCGTCGCCGGCGCCTCCGCCCGGCCGAGGACGAGCCGGACCGGCGGGCGCGCTCCGACCGCCGCGAGCAGCTCCGGGCGGTCGACCTGGTCCAGGACGAGCCCGGATCCGGACGTGGCGACCGTCGCCGCTCCGCCCGCCGCCTCGAGGGTCAGCGGCCCGCTCAGTCGGCCGCGGCCGACGCCCGGGATCACCAGCCCGGCGAGCTCGACCGCCCCGGTCCCCGCCGCCTCGAGGGTCGGCCAGCGGTCGGCGGCGAAGGGGTCCACCACGCCCGCCACGTCCAGGCGCCCGTCCATGGCGGCCCCGGCGAGCGTCCCGCCGATCCGCTCGAGCTCGACCCCGAAGGCGACCGGCCCCGCTCCTTCCAGCCGGGCCGTCGCCGCTCCCGACGCCTCGACCTCCCCGAGCGGCGTCCGAATCACCAGGACCATGTCCTCGAGCTCGATCCGCTCGGCGAGCAGCGGCGGCCCGATCCTGGTTCCTCCCTCGCCGTCGGGAAGGGCGAGACCCGGCAGCTCGACCGTCCCGTCCGCGCCGATCCGGACCTCGAGGCGGAGGTCCTGGACGACGAGGCTCGCGAGCCGCCCCCGGATCAGGTCGCCGAAGTCCCACGTGGCGCTGAGGCGGCCGATCGTCTGGCCCGGCGCGAGGCGCAGATCCTGCACCTCCGCCCCGCCGGTGCCGACGCCCACCCGCCCGACCCGGCCCTCGTCCAGCCCCAGCCCGCGAAGCTGGGCGTGGATCAGCCGGGGACCGGCCCACGGGACGACGACCACCGCGCCGACGAGAAGGATGAGGATCAGCACGGCGACCAGAACGAGCGAGCCGAGGAGCAGGCGGCGCATCACGGGCTCAGATCCTCAAGCGACAAACCCGATGCAAGCAATATGCTTGTATGGCAAAGATTTGCTTAACCATCTTGACAGCACACCACAAGAGCGCCTAGGGTCCGCGCACGCTTCGGGTTACGGACTGGCCGGATCCGGGTCGCGAGACGACCCGAGCCGGCCCGCAGGGGAAACATGCCGATGATCGTGACCGCGCGTCGCTTGCTGATCGGGGTCGCGCTGCTGCTCACGGCGCTGGGGACGGGGACCGCCAGCGCCGAGACCACCGGTCAGCAGCGGGTGGTCGAGCGCGCCCGGCTGGCGCTGGATTCCTTCCTCGACGATCCCAACTTCGCGGACATGCGGGTCTACGTCCAGAACGCCTACGCGGTTCTGATCGTGCCGGAAATGCTCAAGGCCGGGTTCTTCTTCGGGGGCGAGCACGGGGTCGGCGTGCTCCTGGTGCGCAACCCGCAGACCGGGACCTGGGGCCACCCGGCGTTCTACGACCTGTTCGGCGGCAGCTTCGGCCTGCAGTTCGGCGGGCAGAGCTCGGACGTGGTGTTCACGATCATGAACGAGGGCGCCGTCGGGCAGCTGGTCGAGTCCAAGGTCAAGATGAAGTTCGAGGCCGATGCCGGGCTCGCGGTCGGCCGGGTCGGCGCCTCCGTCGGGGCCGGCACCACCACCCACTTCGGCGAGGATCTCTACGTCTTCGCCAAGAGCAAGGGCCTGTACGGCGGCGTCGCCCTCGACAGCACCGTGATCGTCCCCAAGCACGACTGGAACCAGGCGTACTACGGTCGCGAGGTCGATCCGGCGACCGTGGTCCGCGCGCCGGGGCAGCAGGTCGCGAGCGCCGGGATCGACGCCCTGCACGCGAGCCTCACCCGCTTCTAGACCGGAACCGGCGTTCCGTTCCTTCGCCGAGTACAGCAGGCCGATCAGGGGCGGCTCGTCCCCGGGTCGCGCGCCGATGGACGAACTCCTCCTCCTCCTCGTCACCGGCGCGATTGCCGGCTGGGCCGCGGGCCGCATCATGCGGGGCCGCGGCTTCGGCGTCGTGGTCAACATCCTGCTCGGCATCGCGGGCGGCCTGCTCGGCGGCAGCCTCGCCGCGATCGCCGGGATCGAAAGCAAAGGCTGGCTCACGGACGTCGTGATCGCGATGACCGGCGCCGTGCTGCTCCTCGCGGCGGTCGACCTGATCCGGCGCGTCGCCCGCTGAGCGGCCGGACGGCAGCCGTTCTCCGCCGCAGCCGCCCGTGCTACATCGCTCGACGGACGCCAACCGGCGAGAGGCGGTGGAGATGCGCGCGGTCTGGTACGAGGAGAACGGCGCGGCCGAGGACGTGCTGCAGGTCGGCGACCTGCCGACGCCGCAGCCGGGGCCGGGCGAGGTCCGGGTCCGGCTCGTGGTCTCGGGCATCAACCCGATCGACCTCAAGCGGCGCCGCGGCGCCCGTGGCCAGATGGTCGAGCGGCGGACGGTGCCGCATTTCGACGGCGCGGGCCGGATCGACGCGGTCGGGGCGGGCGTGCCGGAGAGCCGGATCGGCGAGCGGGTCTGGGTCTACGAGGCGCAGTGGCAGCGCGACCACGGCAGCGCCGCAGAGGCGACCGTGCTGCCGGCGGCGCGGGCCGTGCCGCTGCCCGCGTCCGCGAGCTACGCCGACGGCGCGTGCCTCGGGATCCCGGCGCTCACCGCCTACGGCGCGGTCTTCGCGGACGGGCCGGTGCAGGGCCAGACGGTGCTGGTCACCGGCGGCGCCGGCGCGGTCGGCGCCTATGCCATCCAGTTCGCCAAGCTGGGCGGCGCGCGCGTGGTCGCCACCGTCAGCGGCGACGCCAAGGCGGAGGTCGCCGCCGACGCCGGCGCCGACTACGTCCTCAACTACCGCGCCGAGGACGTGGTCGGCCGGGTCCTCGACCTGCCGGGCGGCGGCGGCGCCGACCGGATCGTCGACGTCGAGTTCGGCGGCAACCTCGCCCAGAGCATCAAGATCCTGAAGCCGAACGGGGTGCTCGCCGCGTACGCCTCGGATGCGGTCCTCGAGCCCAAGGTCCCGTTCTACCAGCTCGCGTACCGGAACGCCGCGGTCCGCTTCATCCTGGTGTTCATGCTGCCGGAGGGGCTCAAGGCGCGCGGCGTGGCCGACATCACCGGATGGCTGGAGCGCGGCGAGCTGCGCCATACGATCGCGCGCCGCTTCCCGCTTCGGGCGACCGCCGACGCGCATGCGTTCATGGAGCGCGGCGTGATCGGCAACGTCCTGATCGACGTGGCGCCGGACGACCGCTGAGCGCCGCCGCGACTATTGCCCGAGGTCGGTCGGGCGCTCGATCCGGTCGAGCGCGCGCTCGAGCCCGGGACTCGCCGGCGCGTTCGGTCGGAGCGTCTTGAACGCGTCGAGGGCCGCCCGGGCGCGGGCCCGGTCGGTGACGTCTCGCGGGTCCGCCGGCGCCGACCGGCCGCGGGGCTCCGCCAGCAGGTCGCGCGGCGCGGCACGCGGGTCCGGCCCGAGGGGCGCCGTGGCGGACCGGCTCTGCAGCCGGTCGAGATCCCGCTCGAGGTCCCGCTCCAGCGCATCGACCGCGGGGCGGGGCAGCGGACGGAGCGGCGCGTAGACCTGGCTCGGCCCGAGCGGGTTGCGGATGTTGCCGCGCAGCGGGGTGATGTCGCCCGGCGCGATCACCACGGTCGGTCCCGTGAACCCGTCCGCGGCGCGGGCCGCTCCCGGGAGGATCGCGGTGAGCACGATCAGCATCAGGGCTGGCACGATGGGCATCGGCGCCTCCTCTCCCTTGACAGGTGGGGTCGGCGGGTGCGCTAGGGAACCGGGACGACCACGGTCGGCGAACGAGGACGAGGAGAGTGCGGATGCCCTTCTGGCAACGGCTGCTGATCACCGTCGCGGCGATGCTCGCGGCCAGCTTCGTGCTCGGCCTGATCTGGGCTCAGCTGACCGGCTACGACCTGCCGAGCTACATCGCCGGCGCGGTCGGCGGCCTTGCCGCGCTCCCGACCTGGGAGTTCCTGCGGCGGGTCCGGCCGCGCGACGAAGGGCCGGCGCCGCGGCAGGATGGCCACACCCCCAGGTGAAACCGACGCGGGCACTCTTTTGACCTGGATCAACGAGACGCGGGCGGTCTAGAAGGCACCTTCCGTCACACAGTCGTCATCTGGGAGACCAACCGTGCTGACGCCCTGCCAGTCCCTTCTCGAGGAAGCGCGGGATCTGCTGGAGCACGGCCTGTTCGGCGACGGGGTGGACGGTCTCGTCCGGCTGCGCCGCTGCGCGCACAAGGGCATCTGCCGCGAGTGGTGTGACTGCCGGGCGCAGATCGATCTCGCCTGGACCGGCCGGACCGCTGGAGGGCTCGCGGAGATACCGCCCGGTCGGGTCGCTCGACACTAGCGAATATTTTCGCTGTATTGTCGATCCGGGCACGGGCCGCTGGCCAGGGCCGTCGCCGCACAATCCTCGACGACTTATCCCCAGTCGATGTATGGTGAGCCTTTGTCGGCGGCTCATCGGCGTCTGCCGCGTGGATGGCGAAGCCGGGTTCCGCCGGCCGGGGACTGGCCGCAACCGTTGCGATGCAGGGTGATGGCCGGGTCGGCCGGTTATTCACATGCTGTGCATAAGCATGTCGATCACGGCGATCGTTAACCTCATCGCAAGCTCGCGGGCGCAAAGCCTCGTCGGGGTCCACCCGTTTGTGGGAGTCGTTGCCATGGCCGTCGTGCCGCGCCTGGAGATCAGCTTCGTCCGCGGGACCGGTCCCGATCTCGGCCACGGGATCGCGATCGTGATGCGGACCATGCCCGTGAGCGTGCCGCCCCACCTGCTGGGGCCCGCGCTCTTCGCCAGCTGGTTCGGACTGGCGCCGTTCTTCGCCTGGCAGGCGGCGCTCGGCGTCTGGATGCGGCCGCCGGCGCAGGACCCGGCGCAGGTCCCGGGGGTGGCGCCGCGACCGCCGGCGCCGGACGCGGACGACCCGCTGCCGGACAACGTGCTCCGCCTGCCGAGCCGCCGGCCCGACTGAGCCGGCCGGCGGATCAGCCGGCCGGCGGATCGTCGGTGCGCCGACGCAGCCGCTTGGGCAGCGGCACCGGGCGCGGCACCCGGCGGGGCGGCTTCGAGCTCAGCAGGAGCGCGATCCAGCGGCTGCCCTCGTCGCTCTCGAGGGCGATCTTGGCGGTCATGGTGAGCGGCACCGAGAGAAGCATGCCGAGCGGACCGAGCACCCAGCCCCAGAAGATCACCGAGGTCAGGACGACCAGCGGCGACAGGCCGAGGCGCGGACCCATGAAGCGCGGCTCGAGGCCGTTGCTGATCCCGACGTTGATCACGACGTAGCCGATCCCCGTGACCACCGCCCCGGCAAGGCCGAGCTGGATGAACGCGAGCAGGAGCGCCGGCACCGCCGCCGCGATCGAGCCGATGTTCGGGATGTAGTTGAGGGCGAACGCGAGGCAGCCGAGCAGGATCGGAAAGTCGAGCCCGAGGAAGGTCACGAACAGGCCGATCAGGAGCCCGGTCAGAAGGCTCATCAGCGTCTTGAGCAGCATGTAGTGGCGGACGTCGGCGACGATCCGCTGGATCCGGGTCCAGCCACGCCGCGACAGGCCGGGGAGCGCGCGCACCTTGGCCGGCATCGCGGCCGCCTCGAGCAGGATGAAGATCGCCACGATCAGGATGATGAAGGCGTAGACCAGGATGTCGCCGACGGTGCCGGCGATCGGGCCGAACCAGCCGAGGATGACGCCCGGGTCGATATAGCCGCGGATGTCGGCCTCCTCGAGGCTGATCCCCCAGGCGGCCAGCTGCTCGATCACCGCTCGGACCTCGTTGTCGAGCGCATCGCCATAGGCCTGAAGGTTGCCGCTGACGTTCTGCACCGAACGGTCGAGCATGCGCCCGATCCCGGCCCCGACCCCGACGAGCAGGACCAGGAGCACCAGGAGCGCGATTCCCGAGGGCACGCCACGGCGCTGCATCGCGAGGAACAGCGGCGCCCAGATGACGGCGATGAACCCGGCGATCAGGAACGAGTTCACGAGCGGCGCCGCCGCATGCATGCCGGCGACGACGACCACGAACCCGGCCGCCGTCAGCAGGACCCGCTCTGCGATGCGGAGCCCGCCGCGCGCCTCGCCGGGGTCGCGCGGCCCCGGCTCCAGATCCGCCGCAGCCTCCGGCTCGGCCGTGGCGTCCGCCTCCTCGTCCCCCAGCACGTGCGCCATGGCTCCCTCCGGTGTCGGCGGCGGCGCCAATGTGGCGCTCCGGATGCGCCCCGCCAAGGCCTCAGCGAAGGTGCCCGGGCGCAGTCCGCCAGCGGCGCCATGCGCGGCCTCCAGATTCCCTCATCCGCGAAGCTGGACATAGCTATATGAATGCATTAGAGGAAGATATTAAGATTTCGGCTGCGCCGGGCCGGACAACCGGCTCGAGGTCGAACTCCGGAGGCCAGCATGGGCGCCGAGCACCCGCGCGACCTGATCGGCTACGGCGGCAAGCCCCCGCACCCCGGCTGGCCGGACGACGCCCGCCTCGCCCTGAGCTTCGTGCTCAACTACGAGGAGGGCGGCGAGAACTCGGTGCTCTACGGCGATGCCGCCTCCGAGACCTACCTGCACGAGGTGCCCGGCCTCGAGCCGCGTCGCGGCGAGCGCGACCTCTCGGTGGAGTCGGTCTACGAGTACGGCGCGCGCGCCGGCTTCTGGCGGATCCTACGGCTCTTCCAGGAGCGCGGGCTGACCCTCACGGTCTACGCCGTCGGCTTGGCGCTGGAGCAGAATCCGGCGGCGGCGCGGGCCATGGTCGAGGCCGGCTTCGAGATCGCGAGCCACGGCTGGCGCTGGATCGACTACCGGCACGTCGACGAGGCGACCGAGCGGGAGCACATCGCGCGGGCGATCCAGGCGATCGAGACGGCTGCCGGGACCCGGCCGGTCGGCTGGTACACCGGGCGGATCAGCGGCCAGACGCGCCGCCTGGTGGTCGAGGCCGGCGGCTTCCTGTACGATTCGGACTCCTACGCCGACGATCTGCCCTACTGGGTGGAGATCGCCGGCCGGCCGCACCTCGTGATCCCCTACACCCTCGACAACAACGACATGAAGTTCGGCCTCGCCAACGGCTTCGACCACGGCGACGCGTTCTTCCACTACCTGCGCGACGCCTTCGACGTGCTCTACGAGGAGGGCGTCGCGGCGCCCAAGATGATGTCGGTCGGACTGCACTGCCGGCTGGTCGGCCGCCCCGGCCGGGCGGCCGCGCTGGCCCGCTTCCTCGACTACGCCCGCAGCCACGACCGGGTCTGGATCACGACCCGGGCGGCGATCGCGCGCCACTGGCACGCCCGCCACCCGGCCGCTTGACCGGGGTCGCCTCAGCCGGCGCGGGCGTCCGCGGTGCGCTGCGCCGACGGGCTCAGCGCCTCGAAGTAGCGATCGATGTCCTCGTGCGGATTGACCTCGACCAGGTAGGGATAGTGCTGGTTGCGGAACCGCATCGGAGCGTCGCCGAGGCGCTCGGCGAGCAGATCGGGATCGCAGTTGCCCATCCGCACGCAGAGGGCGGCGCGCCGGAAGAAGGCGAGCACGACCTCGATGTCGCGCTCCAGGCCCCGGTCCTCGATCGCGGCCAGCAGGAACGCCCGCCACGGTCGGAGCGTCGCCTCGGGGTCGCCTTCGGAACGCGTCATCGCGCGCTCGAGAAGCGCCTCCTGACGGGGGTGGGCCTCGCGCCACGCCGCGCTCAGACGGTGCCAGGCGGGCGCCACGGGCTCGCTCTGGAAGCCGTCGACGATGCGCGTGGTCTCGGCCTGGACCACGATCGACCGCTGGTTCTGATGCTGGGCGACGGCGAACAGGACGGTCGCGAGGAGAGCGAGCGCGATCAGGATCAGCGAGCTCTGCCCGATCGCCGCCTCGACGCCCCGGAACACCCGCCGCACGATCGCGATCCAGCGCCGGGTGCGGAACGACAGCGGGCCACGGCTGAAGCGGAGCAAAGGGAGCGCGAGGGTCGACTTCATGACGGACCTCATCGGCAGAAGGGCAGGACCGGCGCAACCTCGCAGGGGTCGGGCATCGACACGTCGGAACCGTCGGCGGACCGATGGCCGGCAGACAATGGGCCCGCGGCCACGAGGATCCCGAGCAGGATCGCCGGAAGAAGGCGCAGGACCGGATGATCCGAGCTGATCGGCCGGTCCCGCGAGGATCGCGTCGGCCGCCACAGCATGGAAAAACTCCCCTCCTCTGGAATGAACCGGACGCGAGCATACCTCTTGCGGACCGCTCCGAGTGTGAGCCGGGTCACTATAATGCCGATCAAATTGCGCCGGATGCCGCTATCCCGATCGACCCGTTAACCACCTCGTAAGGTCCAAGGCCGAAGCTGTCGCTATGCCCCTCTTGCTCAGAAAGCTGCACTCGTTGCTCGATCAGCGCTGGTTCCAGCGGGCCGGCCTCGTCGGCTGGCTCGTCGCGTGGGTGGTGGTGGCGGTGCTGCTGCTCACCCCGGTCGACGTGCCGCACCCGGCCGGCTCGGACAAGCTCGCCCATCTGCTGATCTTCGCGGTGCTGGCGTTCGCGACGGTGGTCTTCTGCCGGCAGCCGCGGGCGCTCGCCGGTCTCGCCATCCTCACGGTCGCCGCCAGCTATGTCCTGGAGCTCCTGCAGCTGGCCCTGCCGACCCGGAGCTACGACATCCTCGACCTCGTCGCGAACGGCGGCGGCGCGGCGCTCGGCTTCATCGCCGCCCTGCTGGCGCTGCGCGCGCTCGAGCGGAGCGCCCCGCGACCGGCTGCGGTGTCGCCGGGCCGCGCCTGAGGCGCCGGGCGCTCAGGCGCCCTCGATCCGCTTCAGCATCCGGCCGAGGCGGGCCCCGGCGAACAGGTGGACGTGGAAGTGCGGCACCTCCTGGCGGGCGTCCGCGCCGTGATTGGCGAGGACGCGGTAGCCGCCCTCGACCACGCCGAGGCGCCGGGCGACCTCGCCGACCGCCCTGAAGAAGCCGGCCACCGCCTCCGTGCCGGCCCTGGCGGTGAAGTCGTCCATCGACACGTAGGGGCCCTTCGGGATCACCAGGACGTGGACCGGCGCCAGCGGGTTGATGTCGCGGAACGCGAGCGCATGCTCGTCCTCGTAGACCCGCTCGCAGGGGATCTCGCCCCGGAGGATCTTCGCGAAGACGTTGCTGTCGTCGTAGGCCATGGCGTCCCCCCGGCTCCCCCGCCGGTATGGACAAAGCGCAGCCGCGCCGGCAGTGTCAAGTCCGGCCCGCCCCGTGCCCGGACGCTGCTCATGAGCCTCGCGGTCGCGATCCAGATGGACCCGATCGAGAACGTCGACATCGACGCCGACAGCACCTTCGCGCTCGCCCTCGAGGCGCAGCGGCGCGACCACGGCCTGTTCCACTACCTGCCGCGCGACCTGAGCTACCTGAACGGGCGGATCGTCGCCACCGCGCGGCCGCTCGAGGTGCGCCGCGAGCGGGGGCGGCACTTCAGCCTCGGCGCGCCCGAGCGGATCGACCTCCGCACCCTGGACGTGGTCCTGATGCGCCAGGACCCGCCGTTCAACATGAACTACATCGGCGCGACCCACCTGCTCGAGCGGGTCCACCCGGAGACCCTGGTGGTCAACGACCCGGTCTCGGTGCGGAACGCGCCCGAGAAGCTGTTCGTGACCCAGTTCCCGGACCTCATGCCGCCGACCCTGATCACCTACGACCGCCAGGCGGTGCGCGCCTTCCGCACCGAGCACCGGGACATCATCGTCAAGCCGATCTACGGCAACGGCGGCGCCGGCGTGTTCCACATCGGCCCGGAGGACGAGAACCTCGGCGCGCTCCTCGACCTGCTGTACAGCGCGGTCGACGAGCCGCTCATGGTGCAGCGCTACCTGCCGGAGATCCGCCTCGGCGACAAGCGCATCATCCTGATCGACGGCGAGCCCGCCGGCGCGCTCAACCGGATCCCGCCGGAGGGCGATGCCCGCGCCAACATGCACGTCGGCGGCCGCGCCGAGGCCGCGACCCTCAGCCGGCGGGACCGGGAGATCTGCGAGGCGCTCGGCCCGGTGCTGCGCGAGCAGGGCCTGATCTTCGTCGGCATCGACGTGATCGGCAGCTACCTGACCGAGATCAACGTCACCTCGCCGACGGGGCTGCAGGAGATCGACCGCTTCGACGGCGTCTGCCTGGAGGCCCGGATCTGGGACGCGATCGAGGCGCAGCGGGACGCCCTGCACCGCGAGCTGCCCTCGTGACCGTCCGGGCGGGTCCCGCCCCCTGAGGTGACGCGCCGATCTCCCGGCATCCGGAGCGCCGCCACGAGGGGTTCCGCGGCCGGACGCGCGAAGGGGCCCG
>DASUSF010000494.1:0-8461 GCA_036375275.1 Geminicoccaceae bacterium
CGGCTTCCCACGGACGGTCGCCCAGGCCGAGGCGCTGGACGCGCTGCTCGCGAAGCGGGGCCTGCGGCTGGACGCCGTGATCGAGCTGCGGGTCGACGACGAGGCCCTGGTCGGACGGATCTCGGGCCGGTTCAGCTGCGCGACGTGCGGGGCGAACTACCACGACCAGTTCAACCCGCCGAAGCAGCCGGGCGTGTGCGACGTGTGCGGCGGCACCGAGTTCACGCGGCGCGCCGACGACAACGCCGAGACCGTGCGCAGCCGGCTGGAGGCGTACCACGCCCAGACGGCGCCGCTCCTGCCCTACTACGCGGGGCGCGGCCTCGTGCGGACGGTCGACGGCATGGCCGACATCGACGAGGTGAGCCGGCAGATTGACGCGGCGCTGTCCGGGACCAGCGTTAGCGGGAACCAGGGGCGTCCATCCGCATAACCGCGGGGCGGCAGCGGGGGGCGGTTCGGACGCGAGAGAGCGAGACACGGAGGAGGGTTCGACACGTGGCGCGCATCGCTGGGGTGAACATCCCCAACAACAAGCCGGTCGAGATCGGGCTGACCTACATCTTCGGTGTCGGGCGCACGACCTCGCGCAACATCCTGACCAAGCTCAACATCCCGCCGGAGCGACGGGTCAACGAGCTGAGCGACGCCGAGGTGCTGCGGCTGCGCGAGACCATCGACCGCGAGGTCCGGGTCGAGGGCGATCTCAGGCGCGACGTCGCCATGAACATCAAGCGCCTGATGGACCTCGGCTGCTACCGCGGGCTGCGGCACCGCAGGGGGCTGCCGGTGCGCGGCCAGCGCACCCACACCAACGCGCGCACCCGCAAGGGTCCGGCGCGCCCGATCGCGGGCAAGAAGAAGGTGAAGAAGTAGTCGATGGCACGGGATCCGAGCCCCAGGCTCCGGCGGCGCGAGCGGAAGAACATCTCCTCCGGCGTGGCGCACGTGAGCGCGTCGTTCAACAACACCATGATCACGATCACCGACGCCCAGGGCAACGCGATCTCCTGGTCGTCGTCGGGCAGCCAGGGCTTCAAGGGGTCGCGCAAATCGACCCCGTTCGCGGCGCAGGTCGCGGCGGAAAACGCGGCGCGCAAGGCCATGGAGCACGGCATGAAGACCCTGGAGGTCGAGGTCCGCGGTCCGGGCTCGGGCCGGGAATCCGCGCTCCGCGCGCTCCAGGCGGCCGGGTTCACGATCACCGCGATCCGCGACGTCACCCCGATCCCGCACAACGGCTGCCGGCCGCGCAAGCGCCGGCGGGTGTGACGGGCCGCCTGCGGACGCGCGGGCGGCAGCTACCACCACGACGGCCCGGACCGAGCCGCGTTCGGGCCCGATCTCTCGAGAGTCGAGGACGACCCCTGTGATTCAGCGCAACTGGAAAGAATTGATCAAGCCGCCCAAGCTCGAGGTGATTCCGGGCGGGCGGCCGGATCGTGAAGCGACCCTGATCGCCGAGCCGCTCGAGCGCGGCTTCGGCGTCACCCTCGGCAACGCGCTGCGGCGAATCCTGCTCTCGGCGCTGCAGGGATCCGCGATCACCGCGGCGCAGATCGACGGCGTGCTGCACGAGTTCTCGACCATCCCCGGGGTGCGCGAGGATGTCACCGACATCGTGCTCAACCTGAAGGCGCTCGCGATCCGCTCGCACAGCGACACGCCGAAGCGGATGTACCTGAAGGTCCGCGGCCCCGCCGTGGTCACCGCCGGGATGATCGAGGTCGGCCACGACGTCGAGATCATGGATCCGGGACACGTGATCTGCCATCTCGACCAGGACGCCGAGCTCAGCATCGAGATGACCGTGCGCACCGGGCGCGGCTACGTGCCGGCGGCGTACAACAAGTCGGAGGACGCGCCGATCGGTCTGGTCGCGATCGATGCGATCTACAGCCCGGTGCGCAAGGTGGCGTATCGCGTCGACAACGCCCGGGTCGGCCAGGTGACCGACTACGACCGGCTGACGCTCCAGGTCGAGACCGACGGCTCGGTGACCCCGGACGACGCGGTGGCGCTGGCGGCGCGGATTCTGCAGGACCAGCTCCAGCTGTTCATCAACTTCGACGAGCCGCGCGCGGCCTCGGCCGAGTCCAAGCCGGAGCTGCCCTTCAACCCGCACCTCCTGCGCAAGGTCGACGAGCTCGAGCTCTCGGTGCGCTCGGCCAACTGCCTGAAGAACGACAACATCGTCTACATCGGCGACCTCGTGCAGAAGACCGAGGGCGAGATGCTCCGGACCCCGAACTTCGGCCGGAAGTCGCTCAACGAGATCAAGGAGGTGCTCTCGCAGATGGGTCTCGGCCTCGGCATGGAGGTGCCGGGCTGGCCGCCGGACAACATCGAGGAGCTCGCGCGCAAGATCGAGGAGCCGTACTGAGGCGGCGCCCAGAGGTAGCTTGAGGGAAGAGGTCGATGCGCCATCGCAAGCACGGTCGGAAGCTGAACCGGACCTGGAGCCATCGCCAGGCGATGTTCGCGAACATGGCCATGGCGTTGGTCAAGCACGAGCAGATCACGACGACGCTGCCCAAGGCCAAGGAGCTGCGGCCGATCGTCGAGAAGCTCGTCACCCTGGCGCGGCGGGGCGACCTCCACGCGCGGCGGCTGCTGATCGCGAAGACCCGCGACCAGGCGACGGCGGCGAAGCTGATCGACGTGCTCGGGCCGCGCTACGCCGAGCGCGCCGGCGGCTACACCCGGGTGCTCAAGGCCGGCTTCCGGTACGGCGACAACGCGCCGATGGCGGTGATCGAGTTCGTCGAGCGGGACCTGGCGGCGAAGGGGCAGGATTCGGGCCCCCGGCCCGAGGCCGGCGGGGACGAGGCCGAAGCGCAGGCGGCCTGATCCACGGGGGCGGGCGACGACGTCGTTCAAGGGTTCATCCGGCGCGCGCGGCCGGCGGGGTCTGGTCGCGGCCCTGATCGCGACGACCATCGCCGTGCTGGCCGCGGGGTGCCAGGCCGGGCGGGCGGAGCAGCCGGTCGAGCGGGCGCCCGCCGACCGGGCCGAGATCAAGCTCAGCTTCGCGCCGGTGGTGCGTGCGGCGGCGCCGGCGGTGGTCAACATCCATTCCCGCGCCCGGCAGGTGCGCTCGCCGCTCGGCGAGGTGTTCCGGGACCCCTTCTTCCGCCGCTTCTTCGGCGGCGCGCCCGACGACCGCCCGCGCGAGAACTCGCTCGGCTCCGGCGTGATCGTCCGGCCGGACGGCCTCATCGTCACCAACCACCACGTCGTCGAGAGCGCCGACGAGATCATGGTGGTGCTCGCCGACCGGCGGGTCTTCGAGGCCGAGGTCCTGGCGATGGACGAGCCGTCCGATCTCGCGCTGCTCGACATCGACGTCGGTCAGGAGGCGTTGCCGAGCGTGCCGTTCGGCGATCCCGACGCGATGCAGGTCGGCGACCTGGTGCTCGCGATCGGCAACCCCTTCGGCATTGGCCAGACGGTCACCAGCGGGATCGTCTCGGCTCTGGGGCGGAGCGCGCCGTCGCTGCGCGCGGCGGCCTCCTTCATCCAGACCGACGCCGCGATCAACCCTGGCAACTCGGGCGGTGCCCTGGTCGATCTCGACGGCCGGCTGGTCGGCATCAACACCGCGATCTACACCCGCACGGGCGGCTCGATCGGGATCGGCTTCGCCATTCCCGTGAACCTGGTCGAGGCGCTGATCCGGTCGATCGAGGAGGGCGAGGATCACCTCGAGCGCGGCTGGTTCGGCGCCCGGCTGCGGCCGGTGTCGCCCGAGATCGCGGAAGCGCTCGAAATGGACCGCCCGGTCGGCCTGCTGATCGAGGAGTTGTACCCGGGCGGCCCGGCCGAGCGCGCGGGCCTCCGGCGCGGCGACGTGGTCATGCGGTTCGACGGCTTCGACCTGTTCGACGAGCGGGCGCTGGAGTTCCGGCTCGCGGTGGCGCCGCTCGGCAGCCGGACGCCGCTCGACGTCTGGCGGAACGGCGGCGAGCGCGAGCTGGCGTTCGAGGTCGAGGCGCCGCCGCTCGATCCGCCGCCCGACCCGACCACGCTCAGCGGCCGGCACCCTCTCGCCGGCGCCACGGTCGCCAACCTCTCGCCGGCCTTCAACCAGGAGGTCCAGATCGACCTGTTCGCGCGCGGCGTGATCGTGGTCGGCCTCGACCCCGGCGCGCCGGCCGCCCGGATCGGGCTCCGTCGCGGCGACCGTCTCGTCCGGCTGAACGACGTCGAGGTCGAGACGGTCGATCAGCTCGAGGACGCGGTCCGTCGCGCCCGTCCGCCCTGGCAGGTCGAGATCGAGCGCGGCCAGCGGCGGCTCGAGGTCCGGGTCGCGGGATGAGCGACCTGTTCGACAGCCAGCCGCGCGGGGACCAGGGGACCACCCGGGCCGGGCGGCCGCTCGCCGACCGCCTGCGGCCGGACCGCCTCGAGGACCTGGTCGGCCAGCAGCACCTGTTCGCCGACGGCGCGCCGCTCGGCCGGATGCTCGCCCGGCACCGCCTGAGCTCCATCATCCTCTGGGGACCGCCGGGCACCGGCAAGACCACGCTCGCGCGCCTGCTCGCGCGTGCGGTTGGCGCGCCCCTGACCGCGCTCTCCGCGGTCATGGCGGGCGTCGCCGACCTCCGCAAGGTGTACGAGGAGGCGAGGAAGCGGCAGCGCGCCGGCGACGTCACGCTCCTGTTCATCGACGAGATCCACCGCTTCAACCGGGCGCAGCAGGACGGCCTGCTCGCCCAGGTCGAGGACGGCACCGTGATCCTGATCGGCGCGACCACGGAGAACCCGTCGTTCGCGCTGACCGCGGCGCTCATGTCGCGCTGCCAGGTCCTGGTCCTCAACCGGCTCGACGCCACGGCGCTCACGGTCCTGATCGAGCGCGCGGAGCAGGCGATCGGCCATCCGCTGCCGCTCGCTCCGGCGGCGCGGGATCGCCTGGTCGAGCTCGCCGACGGCGACGGCCGCTACCTCCTGAACCTCGTCGAGAACCTGGCCGATCTGCCGGCCGAGCCGCACCTCGATCCGGCGGCGCTGGCGGCGGTGCTGCAGCGGCGGATGCCGGTCTACGACCGCCAGCAGGAGGCCCACTACAACCTGATCAGCGCGCTGCACAAGTCGGTCCGGGGCTCGGATCCGGATGCCACGCTCTACTGGCTCGCGCGCATGCTCGCGGGCGGCGAGGACCCGCGCTACATCGCGCGCCGCCTGGTCCGGATGGCGAGCGAGGACATCGGGCTCGCCGACCCCGCGGCGCTGCCGCTCGCGATCGCCGCGAGCCAGGCCTACGAGCAGCTCGGCAGCCCGGAGGGCGAGCTGGCGCTCGCCGAGTGCGCGGTCCACCTCGCGGTCGCGCCCAAGTCCAACGCGGTCTACAAGGCCTTCGGCGCCGCGACGCGCGCGGCCCGCGAGCACGGCTCGCTGATGCCGCCGGCGCACATCCTGAACGCCCCGACCCGGTTGATGAAGGACCTCGGCTACGGCAAGGGCTACGCCTACGACCACGACGCGCCGGGGCGGTTCTCCGGGCAGAACTACTTCCCCGACGGCATGGACCGGCCGACGTTCTACGAGCCGGCAGGGGAGGGCGCCGAAGCCGCAATCCGCGAGCGGCTCGAGGCGTTCCGCGCGCTCCGCCGCCGGCGGCCGCGGGGTGGCGCCGGGGACGCGGCGGGGGATGCGGCCCGGGACGAGGCCAGGGACGAGGCATGAGCGGGGTCGAGCTCAGGACCGTGGCCGGCGACGATGCCGACCTCCGGCTCGATCGCTGGCTCGCCCGGCAGTTCCCCGGCCTGCCGTTCGGCCGGCTGCAGAAGCTGCTCCGGACCGGCCAGGTCCGGGTCGACGGCCGCCGGGCGAAGGGGGACGTCCGGCTCGCGCCCGGCCAGACGGTGCGCGTTCCGCCGCTCGCGCCGGCGCAGGCGCGCCCGGCCTCCAGGTCGTCGCTCCCGCCGGCCGACGCCGAGCGGATCCGCGCCCTGGTCCTGCACCGGGACGACGCGCTGATCGTCCTCGACAAGCCGCCCGGGCTCGCGGTCCAGGGCGGCAGCGGGACGACCCGGCACATCGACGGCATGCTCGACGCGCTCGCCACCGGCGGTGAGCGCCCGCGCCTGGTGCACCGCCTGGATCGGGACACCAGCGGGCTCCTGGTCCTGGCCCGGAGCCGCGCCGCCGCCGCGGCGCTCGCCGAGAGCTTCCGCCGGCACCGGGTGGAGAAGCTCTACTGGGCGATCGTGATCGGGCGGCCGCCGCACTCCGCGGGGCGGATCACCGAGCGCCTGAGCAAGCGTGCGGAGCACGGGGCGGAGCGGATCCTCGCCGACGAGGCCGGGCGCCGGGCCGAGACCGACTACCGGGTGATCGGGACCGCGGGCCGGATCGCCGCCTGGCTCGGGCTCCGGCCGCGGACCGGGCGGACCCACCAGCTCCGCGCGCACTGTGCCGGGCTGGGCGTGCCGATCCTCGGCGACGGCAAGTACGGCGGCGCCGCCGCCCGGCCGGGCGGCGCCCCGCCCGGGCTGATGCTGCACGCCCGGGAGCTCCGCCTGCCGCATCCGGACGGCGGCACGCTCGAGCTTCGGGCGCCGCCGTCGCCGGTGCTCCGGGGCGGCTTCGCCTGGCTCGGCTTCGAGCCCGACCCGACCCTGCCGGGCGCCCGCCTCGACGGGTTCGAGGCGGCGTGATCCGGCTCGCCGTCTTCGACTGCGACGGCACGCTGGTCGACAGCCAGCACGTCATCTTCGAGGCGATGCGGCGCACGCTCTCGGAAGCCGGCCATGCGCCGCCACCGCTCGACGCCGTCCGCCGGATCATCGGCCTGTCGCTGGTCGAGGCGGTCGCGGCGCTGCTCCCGGAGCAGGCGCACCAGGACCACGTTGCGCTGGCGGCGGCGTACCGGCATCATTTCCGCATGCTGCGCAGCGAGACCGGGGTCCGGGAGCCCCTGTTCCCGGAGGTCCGCGACACCCTTCTGGCCCTCGACCGGCGGGACGTGCTGCTCGCGATCGCGACCGGCAAGTCGCGGCGCGGGGTGGACCAGGTCCTCGCCCACCACGGGCTCGACGGCCTGTTCATCAGCCTGCAGACCGCGGACGACAACCCGAGCAAGCCGCACCCGGCGATGCTGGAGCGCGCGATGAGCGAGGCCGGCAGCCGGCCGGAGGAGACGGTGTTCGTCGGCGACACCACCTTCGACATGATCATGGCCCGCGCGGCGGGCGCCCGGGGCGTCGGCGTCGCGCACGGGTACCACGCCCCCTCCGAGCTTCTGGCGGCCGGGGCGGAGCGCGTCCTGGACCGGTTCGGCGAGCTGGAGGCGCTCGGGGGCCTGCCCGCGTGAAGCGCTTCTGGCGCGAGGTGCAGGTGACGCCGCGCGATGCCGGCCATCAGGTCGAGCTCGACCGGCGGCCGCTCAGGACGCCGGGCCGACGGCCGCTGGTGACGCCGAGCGCGGCGCTCGCCGAAGCCATCGCCGCCGAGTGGCGGGGCCAGGGAGAGGAGGTCCTGCCGCGGACGATGCCGCTCACCCGGCTCGCCAGCACGGCCGTCGATCGCATGCCGGATCTTCGCGCGGCGGCGCGCGGCGAGCTCATGGCGTTCGCCGGCACCGACCTCGTCTGCTACCGGGCCGCGCATCCGCCGGACCTGGTGCGGCGTCAGGACGAGGTCTGGACGCCGGTCCTCGCCTGGCTCGAGCAGCGGTTCGGGGCGCCGCTTCGGGTCGCCGCCGCGATCGCCCCGGTCGACCAGCCGGACGCGAGCCTGGAGCGGCTCCGGCGCCGGGTCGAGGCGCTGGACGACTGGGCGCTGGTCGGGCTGCACGCCCTGGTCCAGCCGCTCGGCTCGTTCGCGCTCGGCCTCGCGGTCCTCGAGGGCCGTCTCGATGCCGAGGCGGCGCTGCAGGCGAGCCTGCTCGACGAGCTGTTCGAGATCGAGCGCTGGGGCTGGGACGTCGAGATCGACCGCCGCCACCAGGCGCTCAGGGCGGAGGTGTCGGCCGCGGCCGCCTTCCTCGCCGCCCTTCGCCCGGACGGCTGAGGAAGGGTGGGGAGCGGCTCACCCGCCGGAGTGCGTCGGGCGGCCCTCGATCGGGTACTGCGGGTCGTTGTAGCCCGGGGTGGAGGGGTGGCCGATCGGGACCAGCTCGTCGACCAGGGCCTCGTCCTCGGCGGTGAAGCGGTAGTCGAGCGCCGGCAGGTAGCTCTCGAACTGCTCCAGCGTGCGCGGGCCGACGATCGAGGCGGTGACGAAGCGGTTGTTGAGCACCCAGGCGACCGCGAACTGCACCGGCGTGATGCCCCGGCTCTCGGCGTGGCGCTTGATCGCCTGGGCGATCTCCAGGCTCTCCGGGCGCCACTCGGTCTGCATCATGCGGGTGTCCTTGCGCGCCGCGCGCGTCCCCTCCGGCGGCTCCTGCCCCGGCGCGTACTTCCCCGAGAGCACGCCCCGCGCGATCGGGCTGTAGGGCACCACCCCGAGCCCG
>DASUSF010000495.1:0-4323 GCA_036375275.1 Geminicoccaceae bacterium
GTCGCGCGCGCGGCCCTCGGATTGCGCGGGCCGCGCGCCCCGGATGGCCGCTTGACTCCCGCCGGCCATCGGCTAGCAAGAAGTCCGCGCGCCGCAGGTCCGGACTCAACCAAATGTCGATCCCGCGTCACGTCGGCCAGGGCATCGTCCTCGCCATCATCGTCGCGATCCTGGGGACCCAGCTGGTCGTCGGCTTCACCTACCGCGGCAAGCGCACCTGGCCGTTCGTCGCCTATCCGATGTACCGGACGCCGCACTACGAGGGGGAGCGGCTCGACCACGACTGGCGGACCTTCGTGGTGTTCGAGGACGGCCGGCGGAGCGAGCTCGACCGGGCCGAGCTCGGCATCGATTTCTGGCTCTACTACAAGAACATCGTGAACGCGGTCGCGCGCGGCGACGGCGCGGCGCTGGGCGCCGTGGCGGCGCACTACTGCCCGCAGCAGCAGGCGGGCAGCCTCACCCTGGAGGTCGAGGATCTCGGGGTCGGGCTCGGCCGCGGCGGGCCGGTGTTCGGCCTCGAGCCGGAGACCCTCGGATCGGTCCGGATCCCCTGCACGGATTGAGCATGATGGACGCCTTGCGCCGCTACTGGTTCGCGCCCGCGAAATGCTTCGACCTCGCGGTGGTCCGGATCATCGCCGTGGCCACGCAGCTGATCCTGCTCTACGCCTTTGCCGACCACTACGGCAAAATGGTGGCTCTGGCAGAACTTCCCGACGACTTCTGGGATCCCCTGCTGATCATGAATTTCCTCCACCTGCCGTTCGGCTGGGGGGTCCGCCCCGGCCTCGAGGTGGTGCAGTCGATCTACTGGCTGAGCGTGATCGCGGGCGTGTTCTCGCTGGTCGGGCTGTCGACCAACCTGAGCCTCGGGGTCTTCGCCGTCACATCGATCTACCTGCAGGCCTTCTTCTACTCCTACGGCGACTATCACCACCCTGAGGCGGTGATGATGATCGCGCTCGCGGTCCTGGCGCGCTGGCCGCTCAAGCTGCTGCAGTGGTTCTTCGCGCTGATGTACATCTCGGCGGTCGCGAGCAAGCTGTCGGCGGCCGGGCTCGACTGGGCCAACGGCTTCACCCTGCAGTACTACCTGGCCCGCGACGGCCTGCGCTGGGGGAGCGAGCTCGCGGTCCTGATGTCGCGGCATCACGACCTGATCATGATCGGCCAGATCGGCGTCCTCCTCTTCCAGGCGACCTTCTCGCTCGCGGTCCTGTTCCCGGTGCTGCGGTGGGTCTACGTGCCGGCGGGGCTGACCATGCACCCTCATGATCTACCTGACCCTGCGCGCCCCGTTCTTCCAATGGATCGCGCTGTACGCCGTCTTCATCCCGTGGTCGGAGGTGGCGCAGCTGGTGCGCGCGCGCCGCGGCGTGCGCCCGGCGGCGCTGCAACAGGGCTGAGCCGGCGCTTTCCTCCGCCTGCGGACGGCGTATATCGGGCTCGGGTGAAACCGGGAGTGCGGGCGTGTCGGAACCTCGGGCGTGGATCGTCTACGACGGGCAGTGTCCCTTCTGCTCGCGCTACGTCGCCCTGCTGCGCCTGCGCGCGGCCCTCGGGCAGGTCGTGCTGGTGAACGCGCGCGAGGGCGGCCCGCTGGTCGAGGAGATCGAGCGGGCCGGGATCGACCTCAACGAGGGCATGGTCCTCAAGATGGACGGCGAGCTCCACCACGGCGACGCGTGCATCCACCGCCTCGCGCTGCTCAGCACGCCGTCCGGCTGGTTCAACCGGCTGAACGGCGCCGTGTTCGGCCACCGGCGCGCGGCCCGCGTGCTCTACCCGGTCCTGCGCACCGGGCGGAACCTCACGCTGCGCCTGCTCGGGCGCGACCGGATCACCGGCGCCCGCGCCTGACCGCGGCGGCGCCGCTCGCTTGACAAGGGCCGGGGGCCGGAGGACACACTCCCCGCCTCCCGCTAGCGGAATCCCGGCCGGCATGGCTCGCATCCCAGGGGACCCGGCGCTTGCCTAAGGTCGCCCATCTCACCACGGTCCATCCGGTCTTCGACACCCGGATCTTCCACAAGGAGGCGGCGACGCTCGCCGCCGCCGGCTACGACGTGGTGCTGATCGCGGTCGCCGAGCGCGACCTGGTCGAGCGCGGGGTCCGGGTGCGCGCGCTGCCCGGCCACGCCCGCCGCTGGCGGCGCATGACCTCGACCGCCGGGGCGATGCTGCGCGCGGCGCTGGCCGAGCGGGCCGACCTCTACCACTTCCACGACCCGGAGCTGATCCCGGTCGGGATCGCGCTCAAGCTCGCCGGCCGCCGGGTGATCTACGACGTCCACGACGACGTGCCGGGTCAGGTCCTGAGCAAGGACTGGATCCCGCCCCGCCTGCGCCCGCCGGTGGCGGGCCTGATGGCGGCGGTGGAGCGGCTGGCGTGCCGGCTGTTCGACGGCGTCGTGGTCGCCAACCCGGCCCATGCCGCCCGCTTCCCCGCGGCCAAGACCGGGGCGATCCGGAATCTGCCGCGGCTCGAGGAGTTCGCCGCGGCGGAGTCCGCCGAGCCGTACCAGGCGCGGCTGCCAGGGGTGGTCTACGTCGGCGACCTGACCCGGGTCCGGGGCGCGGTCGAGATGGTCCGTGCCATGGCGCTGCTGCCCGCGCGGCTGGATGCGCGGCTCGAGATCGCCGGCCGGTTCAGCGACGCCGGGCTCGAAGCCGCGTGCCGGCGGACCCCGGGCTGGGAGCGGGTCACCTTCCTCGGCTGGCAGTCGCGCTTCGGGGTCGCCGCGGCGATGGCCCGGGCGCGGGTCGGGCTGGTCCTGCTCCACCCGGTGCCGCACTACAGCGCCAACTATCCGGTCAAGCTGTTCGAGTACATGGCCTCGGGCCTGCCGGTGGTCGCCTCCGACCTGCCGCTCTGCCGCGAGGTGGTCGAGAGCGCCGGCTGCGGCCTGCTCGTCGACCCGCGCGATCCGGCCGCGATCGCGGCCGCGGTGGCCTGGCTGCTCGAGCACCCGGGCGAGGCCGAGGCGATGGGCGCCCGGGGCGGGCGGGTGGTGCGGGAGCGCTACAGCTGGGCCGGCGAGGGCCAGGCGCTGCTCGGCTACTACGCGCGCCTGGGCGCGCCGGTCGCGGCGACGCCCGGCTGAGCGGCCGGTCCGGGGCGGCGCCGGCAGCCGCCGCGCCGGCTCAGATGCTCAGATGATGTAGTTCCGGCGCCGCTCGACCGCCTCGAACGGCCGCTTGCTCTCGCGCGTCCGGGTCAGCCAGATCACGCTGCCGTAGCCGCCGAGGGCCACCAGCAGCAGGATCTCGCTCAGGCCCGGCCAGAACGCCCCGGCGAGGCCCGGCAGGGTCGCGACCGCGAGGTAGATCAGGACCGAGACCGGCCACGGCCAGCAGCGGGCGAGCCGGTGGTGGAGATGGTTGGTGTCGGCGTGCACCGGCGAGCGGTTGGCGAGGATCCGGGTGGTCATGACCCGCAGGCAGTCGAGGACCGGCACCAGCAGCCAGAGCACGACCGTGAGCATCGGCAGGCGGCCGTTCCCGGCCTGGTAGGTGTAGAGCATCAGGAACCCGATGCTCACGCCGAGCGCATAGCTGCCGGCATCGCCGAGGAACAGCCGGCCGGCGAGGTTGTAGGGCAGCAGGATGAACAGCCCGACGAGCAGGAGCGAGAGATAGGGCGTCAGCGCCGGCGGGGCGTAGAGGAGCAGGCCGATGGTCCAGAAGATGCAGAGCCCGATCACCAGGCCGTTCAGGCCGTCGGCCATGTTGATCGCGTTCTGCAGGCCGACCAGGCAGAGGACGGTGAACGGCAGCGCGGCGAGGCCGAGCTGGATCGCGACCGGGCCGAGGTCGAGCCGGTCGAGCTGCAGGCCCGGCTCGAGCAGCAGGAGCCCGCCGCACAGGCCGGTCGAGATCAGGAGCCGGATCCCCGGCGGGGCCTGATGGCGGTCGTCGAACAGGCCGAGCGCCATGAACCCGATCCCGGCGACGCCGAGCACCACGAACAGGTCCACGAGCGTCGGGCTGACCGCGACCTCGACCGGCATGAACAGCAGCAGCGGGACCATCAGCGCGATGCCGCCGACCAGCGGCGTCGGCCGGGCATGGTGCTTTCGGCTGTTGTCGGGATGGTCGATCACGTCCAGCCAGTGGCCGATCCGGTCGGCGAAGCTGCAGCAGGTCAGCACCAGGGCACCGAAGCCCAAGGTTGCGATCATGAACGTCATCACCGGCTACCGTTCCTTCCGAACGCGGCCTTCAAGCAGGGCAACCAGGAGTTGACGACATCTGGTCGCTCTTCCGTGATCGGTCAACCAAGGGGGGCGAGGGGGCCACCCGTCTTTGTTAACATTAAAC
>DASUSF010000496.1:0-3325 GCA_036375275.1 Geminicoccaceae bacterium
AGCCGGAACGGCCCCGACGAGGCCGCGGCGATCAGCCGCTGGTCCGGCTCGCGCGGCTGGCGCACGGCCGGCCGCCCCGCATCCGGCGCCGTCCCGCCTGCCCGCATCAGGTGGCTCAGGCCCACGCTGTCCCCCGTCGAGTGCCTCGTGCTCGCAACCCCTAACCTAACCTGAGCCGGATGGGATCGCGACCGGCTCGGATGACGACCTGGTCCATGCCGGATGCAGCCGCGTACTCCGGAGCACGGCGAGGCTGCGCGGCGCCGGCGCGCTCCTCCTGCACTGCCGCGAACGGAGACGCGATCATGAGCCAGCTCGGCTCCTTCGAGCCCGCGATCAAGGCCGTCGTGATCGGCGCGTCCGGCGGCATCGGTGGGGCGCTCACCGAAGCGCTCGCCATGGACCCGCGGGTCGATCGGATCCTGGCCCTGTCGCGCAGCGGACGCGTCCCGGCGGCGACGAAGGTGGAAGCCGGACGGCTCGACGCGGAGGACGGGCCGGACGTCCTGGCGGCGGCGGAGCTGGCCCGGGACCGCCTGGGCGAGATCGACCTGGTCCTGGTCGCGACCGGTGTGCTGCAGGACGAGGCCCGCGGCATCCGGCCCGAGCGGACCTGGCGGACGATCGACCCGGACGCGATGGCCCGGGTGTTCATGACCAACACGATCGCCCCCGCGCTGGTCCTCAAGCACATCCTGCCGCTGCTCGCGCGCGACCGGAAGAGCGTCGCCGGTGTGCTTTCGGCACGCGTCGGCAGCATCGCGGACAACCGGCTCGGCGGCTGGCACAGCTATCGTGCCTCCAAGGCCGCGCTCAACATGCTGATCCGCTGCTTCGCGCTCGAGCTCCGCCGCAACAACCCAGGCGCGCTGTGCATCGGCCTGCACCCGGGGACGGTCGCCACTCCGCTCTCCGCGCCGTTCCAGGCCAGCGTCGACGCGGCGAAGCTGTTCACGCCGGCCTTTGCTGCGGAGCGGCTGCTCGACGTGATCGACCGGCTTGGTCCCGCAGACTCCGGCGGGGTGTTCGCCTGGGACGGCGCCCGGATTCCCGAGTGAGCGCGGAGGCTGGCGAACGGCCGCAGCCGGCTCAGCCGCCGAGGTGCTCGAGGAACCAGTCGCGTGCCGCGGCACTCGCCTGGTCGAAGTCGGCGACGTAGGCGTCGAAGTGCCCGCCGCCGAGGGTGACCAGCTTCTTCGGCTGCAGGGCCCGCTCGTAGGCGGCCAGGGCTTCGTCGGCGACCGTCAGGTGATCCCCGAGGGCCACGACGAGAAGGAGCGGGGTCGGGCTGACGTACCCGATGTAGGCGCCGGGCTCGTAGGCGAGAAACAGCTCGACCGAGCGGAGCGTCACCTCGTTCCGCCACGCCGGCGCCCGGCTCCTCGCGGTCTCGTCGAACCAGCGCCAGGAGTCGGGGGTCGGCAGCACGGCGGGACCGGCCGGATCCGCCGACACCACCGGGATCATCCCGGGCGCCTCGCCTCTGTAGCGCCTGAGCCGGTCCTCCGCGCACATGCCTTCCACGCTCGCCACCAGATCGGCGCGGATCAGGCGGCGGGCGTTCCGATGGCCGCTGATCAGGGGGACCTGGGAGGTCACGCACCTGATCCGGCGGTCGATCGCGCCGAGGACCAGGACGTGGGCGCCGGAGTAGCTCGAGCCCCAGACACCGATCCGGGTCGCATCGGTCTCGGGCAGCGTCTGGGCGAAGCTGATGGCATCCTGATAGTCCTCGATCTGGCGCCACGGATTGATCTCCTGTCGCGGCTCGCCCCCGCTCGCGCCGAAGTTCCGGTTGTCGAAGACGATCGCGGCGAGCCCGGCGGCGGCGAAGACCTCGGCGAAACGGTCGAGATACATCTCCTTCACCGCGGAATACCCGTGCGCCATGACGATCGTCGGCCACGGACCGCCGCCCTCGGCGGGCCGGTAGTGCCAGCCGCGGAGGACGATCCCGTCCTCGGTCCTGAACTCGATGTCGGTGCGCATGGCCTCACCTCCCTGGGGTCGACAGCCCCGTCCGGCCACTCAAGACCACGGCAGACCGGGAATCAACGCGCGCGTGCGCGGGCGGCTCGCGGCTCCGGCCTCACATCCGGTCGAACATCCGGGCGCCCCGGGTCGCGGTCCGGATGAGCATGCCGAGGCCCCGGGTCGCGAGGTGCTGGGCGAAGAGCGGAGGGCTCAGGACCGAGCGCGAGAGCGGGCCGACCACGTGGACCGACTTCCGACCCAGCGCGTTCAGCCCCTCCCGCGCGACGACCTCCGGATCGACCGCGCCCGGGAGGTTTCCCGCGGTGAAGCCCGCCCGGCGCCCGAACCCGGTCCGGGTGGCGCCTGGGCAGAGGGTGAGGAGATCGACCGGCTGGCCCTGAAGCTCGGCGGCGAGGGCTTCGGTGTACATCAGCACGAACATCTTGCTCGCCGCGTAGCTCGCCATGAACGGCAGCGGCTGGAAGGCGAGGGTGCTCGAGAGGTTGATCAGGCCGGCGCGGCGGCCGCCCGTGCCCGCGCGCTCGATCATGCCGGGCAGGATCCTCCGGGTGAGGTCGGTGGTGGCGACGACGTTGACCTCGGCGACGAGGCGCTCCTGCTCCGGGCTGTTCTCGAGCACTGGCCCGAACGCGCCGAGCCCCGCGTTGTTGATCAGAAGATCGACGCCGAACGCGGCCGCCTCATCGACCACTGTGTCCCGGCCACCCCGCTCAGCGAGGTCGGCCGCGACCACCCGGACCTCGCGATCCGCCCGCTCCAGCGCGCGCCTGAGCTCGTCCAGCCGGGCCTGGTCCCGCCCGGTCAGGAGGATCGCCGTCTCCCTCGGCATCGCCTCCGCGAAGGCACGGCCGATCCCGCTGGTGGCGCCGGTGATCAGTGCCCGTTCGTATGTCATCCGTCGGTTCCTTCGCATGCTCGTGGCTCCCGGCGCTCGGGGTGATGAGGTGGACCCGCCGGACCGGGACGATCATCCGACCTTCCGGCGAAGCGGGCTCGGCCCGGCGGGCCAGGTGCCGCGCCCAATCACCTCCGCCCCCTCGAACAGGAGCCAGCTCTCCCGCCGGTAGTGCGGCAGCGGGCCAAGCAGGTCCCGAAGCGCCGCAGGGCCGCTGGCGCGGACGACGAGCACCGGCGGCGCGTCGCGTCGGCGCGCCGTCCAGACCGTAGCGTCGGCATCCGCCACCCCGGCCGGCGGGCCGGTCTCGAGATCGAGTCGCTGGAGCGCGGCGTCGACCGCGTCCGCCAACCCGATCACGAGCAGTGGCACGTCGCGCTCGGGCGACCCGTCCGGGGCGGACGACTCGGCCGGACGCTGGAGAAGCGCGTCCGC
>DASUSF010000497.1:0-13272 GCA_036375275.1 Geminicoccaceae bacterium
CACATGATCCTGATGGACAGCGAGAGCGGCACGGCGATGACCCTCGGGCGCACCTCGCTGGTCGGCGAAAGCGGGCCGGAAGCGCTCTCGAAGGCTCCGCTCGAGCTCGTCGTCGCCTGATGCCGGTCCCCCTCGAGCCTACCGCCTTCGGCTGCACGAGGCACTGGCGGCCTGCCGCCTTCGGCTGCATGAGGCACTGGCGGCCTACCGCCTTCGGCTGCACGAGGCACTGGCGGCCTGCCGCCTTCGGCTGCATGAGGCACTGGTGGCCTGCCGCCTTCGGCTGCATGAGGCCGGTATGCCGCACCTGATCATCTTCCTGTTCGTGCTCCTGCTCGGGCTCCTCGCGACCTGCTTCTTCTGAGCGCTCGGGAGGGCGGCGGACGGCGCGGGGTGTCGGCGTTTACTTGAGCCGGCGGCCTTGCTACATGACGGCCGCCGCTGCCGGGTGGGGCGGCGGACGGAGCCCGAGCCATGAAACTGCTCGCCGGCAACAGCAACCGGCCGCTCGCCGAGGCGATCGCGACGTTCCTGAACGTGCCGCTGACGCATGCGACGGTGCAGCGCTTCGCCGACATGGAGGTGTTCGTCGAGATCCACGAGAACGTCCGCGGCGAGGACGTCTTCCTGGTCCAGTCGACGTCCTATCCGGCGAACGACAACCTGATGGAGCTCCTGGTCTGCATCGACGCGCTGAAGCGGGCCTCCGCCCGGCGGATCACCGCGGTCATGCCCTACTTCGGCTATGCGCGGCAGGACCGGAAGCCCGGGCCCCGGACGCCGATCTCGGCGAAGCTGGTCGCCAACCTGATCACCACCGCCGGCGCCGACCGGGTGCTGACCATGGATCTGCACGCCGGGCAGATCCAGGGCTTCTTCGACATCCCCGTGGACAACCTCTACGCCTCGCCCCTGATGGCGGCCGACCTCCGCGCGCGCTACGACAAGGACGAGCTGATCATCGTCTCGCCCGACGTCGGCGGGGTCGGCCGGGCACGCGGCTTCGCCAAGCGCCTTGACGCTGCTCTGGCGATCGTCGATAAGCGCCGCGAGCGGGCCGGGGTGTCCGAGGTGATGAACGTGATCGGCGACGTGGCGGGACACCGCTGCGTGCTGGTCGACGACATCGTGGATTCCGGCGGGACGCTCTGCAATGCCGCCCAGGCGCTGCTCGATGCCGGCGCGGTCTCGGTCGAGGCCTACGTCACCCACGGCGTCCTCTCGGCCGGCGCGGTGGCGCGGATCACCGCGAGCCGGCTCGAGGCCCTGGTGATCACCGACAGCATCCGGGCGACCGAGGCGGTGCGGGTCGCGGAGCGCATCCGGGAAGTGCCGGTCGCCCCGCTGATCGGCGAGGCGATCAAGCGGATCAGCTACGAGACATCGGTTTCCAGCCTGTTCGACTGAGGCGGAGGCCCTGCAGGTCGCGGGAAGGGCGTGATGGCGGACGTGACGACATTCGAGACGAGAAAGCGCGAGCTCGGCACCAAGGGCGCCGCGCGCTCGCTGCGCCGAAGCGGCTGGGTGCCCGGCGTGGTCTACGGCGACCGGAAGGAGCAGGAGCTGGTCTCGCTCGAGGCGCGCATGCTCCGCCGCGCGATGCAGAGCGCGCGCTTCTCGAGCACGCTGTGCACGCTCCGGATCGACGGCCAGGACGTCCGCGCCCTGCCGCGCGAGGTCCAGACCCATCCGGTGACCAGCGAGCCGATCCACATCGACTTCATGCGGGTCGGTCGGGGCGCGACCGTGACCGTGACCGTGCCGGTCGTCGTGATCGGCGAGGAGGACTCGCCGGGGCTGAACCAGGGCGGCGTGCTCAACATCGTCCGCCGCGAGGTCGAGGTGGTCTGCCCCGCGGACAGCATCCCGGAGCAGGTGACGCTCGACGTCTCCAAGGCCGAGATCAACGACAGCCTGCACATCAGCCAGGCGCAGCTGCCGGCGAACGTCGAGCTCACGATCACCGACCGCGACTTCACCATGGTCACCATCTCCCCGCCGATGCGCACCCCGGAGGAGGAGGACGAGCTGGCCGCGGCCGAGGCCGCCGAGAAGGCGCCCGCAGCCGAGGTCGAGGAGGCCGCCGAGCCCGGAGGCGAGGCTGGCGAGGGCGCCGAACCCGTCGAGGAGCCCAAGGGGGGCTGATCCTCCGGCCGATGCTGCTGTTCGTCGGCCTCGGCAACCCCGGGGAGCAGTACGCGCGCCAGCGCCACAACGTCGGCTTCATGGCGGTCGAGGGGATCGCACGCGGGCATGGCTTCGGGGCGTGGCGGAGCAAGTTCCTCTCGGCGGTCAGCGAAGGCCGGCTCGGCACCGAGAAGGTCCTCCTCCAGAAGCCGCAGACCTTCATGAACCGGTCCGGGCATGCGGTCCTGCAGGCGGCGCAGTTCTACAAGCTGGAGCCGGTGCAGATCGTGGTCTTCCACGACGAGCTCGACCTCCAGACGGGCAAGGTCCGGATCAAGACCGGCGGCGGGGTCGCCGGACACAACGGGCTGCGCTCCCTCGCCGCGCAGCTCGGCACGCCCGACTTCCGGCGGGTCCGGATCGGGATCGGCCACCCCGGCCACAAGGACAAGGTGACCGGCCACGTGCTCGGCAACTTCGCGACCGCCGACAGGGACTGGCTGGAGCCGCTCATCGACGCGCTGGACGAGGCGGCGCCGCTGATCGCGGCCGGCGACGACGCCGGAGCGATGAACCGGATCGCGCTCAGGATGCAGCCGGTGCGGGAGCCGGCGCCGCGCGGCCCCGCTTGATAGGACGTTCATGGGCTTCAACTGTGGGATCGTCGGCCTGCCCAACGTCGGCAAGTCGACCCTGTTCAACGCGCTGACCAGCACGGCCGCCGCCGCCGCCGCCAACTACCCGTTCTGCACCATCGAGCCGAATCTCGGCCGCGTCCCCGTGCCCGATCCGCGGCTCGAGCGGGTGGCCGCGATCGCCGCCTCGGCCCGGGTGGTGCCGACCCAGCTCGAGGTGGTCGACATCGCGGGCCTGGTCCGGGGCGCGAGCCGGGGCGAGGGCCTGGGCAACCGGTTCCTCGGCGCGATCCGCGAGGTCGACGCGATCCTCCACGTGCTGCGCTGCTTCGAGGAGGAGAACGTCAGCCACGTCGAAGGCTCGATCGATCCGGTCAGGGACGCCGAGCTGGTCGAGACCGAGCTGCTGCTCGCCGACATCGCGTCGATCGAGCGTCGGATCGACGGCCTCACCAAGCGGGTCCGGGGCGGCGACGCCGACGCCAGGGCGCAGCTCCAGGTGATCGAGCGGATCCGCCCGGAGCTCGAGGCGGGGCAACCGGCGCGCCGCCTGATCGTGCCGGGCGACCTCGGGCCAGCCTTCGCTTCGCTCCAGCTCCTGACCGCGAAGCCGCTGCTCTACGTCTGCAACGTCGACGAGCCGGCCGCCGCCAGCGGCAACGCGCTGAGCCGGGCGGTCGCCGCACGCGCCGCGGATCACGGCGCCGCCGTGGTGGTGGTCTCGGCGGCGATCGAGGCCGAGCTCGCGGCCCTCGAGCCGGACGAGCGCACCGACTATCTCTCGAGCCTCGGGCTGGAGCGGCCGGGCCTGGAGCGGGTGATCCACGCCGGGTACGGACTCCTTGGCCTGATCACCTTCCTGACCGCCGGGCCCAAGGAGGCGCGCGCCTGGACGATCCCGCGCGGCACCACCGCGCCGGAGGCGGCCGGAACGATCCACAGCGACTTCAAGCGCGGCTTCATCTGCGCCGAGGTGATCGCCTACGACGACTACGTGGCCCTCGGCGGCGAGGCCGCGGCGCGCGACGCCGGCAAGCTCCGGCTCGAGGGCCGCGAGTACGTGGTCAGGGACGGCGACGTGGTCCACTTCCGCTTCAACGTCTGACCGGGCAGCCGGGCAGACACGAGCGTGCCTAGCTAGTTCAGATTGAAGGTGATGCTGAAGTTCCGGGCCTGCTCGGTCGGATTGACCACGCGCGCGGTGAACGCGGTGCGGGCGTCCGGCTCGAGGCGCGTGTCCTCGGCCTCGAACAGCTCGTGCTGGAGCTGGCGACCGCCGTCGTCGAGCAGCGTGATGCGGACCGGCGGCACCTCGCGGACCTGGTCCGAGCGGTTGACGACCTCCCCCTCGACGACGAGGATCGAGATCCCGCGCTCGGAGATCCGCTCCGAGGTCACGTTCTCGAACTGGAGATCGAGCTTCATCGTCACCGGCAGGCCGAGCTTCTGGTAGACTCCGGCGCTCGCCGGAAAGGCCGCGACGATCTCGTTGCGGCCGATCACCGCGCCGGCGGCGACGAGCACCACCAGCATCGCGAGCAGCCATCCGACGAGGCTGTTCGAGCCGGCGGCGGGCGGCGCGTCGGCGCGGCTGCCCGGACGGCGGTGGGGCTTCGGGGACGTCGCTGGCAGGAACCCGACCACGTGCGGCGTGTCGTCGGGCGGGCGCGCCGTCCAGCGGCTGCCGCAGTTGGCGCAGCGCACGGCGCGGCCCTGCGGCCCGAGCGAGGCGGTATCCACGTGGTAGCGTGTCGAACAATCGGGGCAGGTCAGGATCATGGTGACGCTTTGATTATCTCAAGACGCCGCTCTCACTCAATAGTTGAGCGCCCTCTGGACGCTTCTCATCAGGTATGCGATCTGTAAAAACCTCTCGATCGCGGTCGCGCGAATCTTGGACCGAAGGATGATCAGGCTGGACAAGGTCGGCATGCGCTACGGCTCCGGGCCGGAGGTGCTGCGCGAGGTCAACCTGACGCTGCACCGCGGCGAGTTCATGTTCCTGATGGGGCCGAGCGGGGCCGGCAAGACGACGCTGTTCCGGGTGCTCGGGCTCCTGAACATGCCGTCCAGCGGGCGGCTCACCATGTTCGACAAGGACGTGGCGACCATGAGCCGCGAGCAGCTGACCGCGCAGCGGCGGCGGATCGGCATGGTGTTCCAGGATCTCCGGCTGCTGGATCATTTGTCGGCTTTCGACAACATCGCGCTGCCGCTCAGAATCAATGGCGGCCAGGACGAGCAGATCGGCGGGTTCGTGTCCGAGATGCTGGGCTGGCTGGGCCTCGCGGAGCTCATAGAGGCGAAACCCCCAACCCTGTCAATGGGACAGCGCCAGCTGGTCGCGGTCGCGCGCGCCGTGGTCACGCGCCCCAACCTCCTGCTCTGCGACGAGCCGACCAGCAACATCGACAGCAAGCTCGCGCGCCGCCTGATGCACCTCTTCACCCAGCTCAGCAAGCTCGGCACGGCGGTGTTGATCTCGACCCACAACGACGACCTCGTCGAGCGCTACGGGCACCCGGTCCTGCACATGGACAACGGTCGGCTGAGCGGCCCGGTGGTCGCCGCCGAGAAGATGGCGGCAGCGGATTGAGCGGGATCCTGGTCGGCGGCCGCCGCTTCGACCTGCCGCTCGACACCACGGCGGCGGCGCGCCTGCTGCCTTGGATCATCACCGCCCTCGTGTTCCTGGCGGTGGTCGCGCTCGGCGTCGCCGCGGCAGCCGACAATGCGCTCACCGCCTACAGCATGCGCGCCCGGCTGGTGACGGTCACGATCCCGGCCAGCGAGGATCCGAGCGCCACCGACCAGGACGTGGTCCGGGCGCTCGACGTGCTGCAGCGCGTCGCGGGAGTCACCTCGGCGACGGCGGTCGGCGAGAAGGAGATCGAGGAGCTGATCGAGCCCTGGATCGGTGACGCCGCCGACACCGGCGACCTGCCGCTGCCGCGGCTCATCGACGTGACGTTCGATGCCACCTCCGATCTCGACCTCGCCCGGCTGCAGAGCGAGCTGCGCCAGGTGGTGCCCGGTGCCACGCTCGGGGTCGAGGCGATCTCGCGCAACCGCGCCGAGCGCCTCGCGTCGTTCCTTCGCGCCTGGACCGTCGCGGTCGGCGTGCTGGTCCTGCTCGGGGCGGTCGGCCTGGTCGCCTGGGTCACCCGGCTCAGCCTCGAGCTGCACAACGACACCGTCGAGCTGCTCCGGTTCATGGGCGCGCCCGACGGCTACGTCGCCCGGCAGTTCGAGCGGCACGCGCTCCTCAACGCTATCCGGGGCGGCATCGCCGGCTTCGTCCTCGCCGCGATCGTGCTGGTGCTGCTGATCTGGACCGGGCGGCTGATGGAGATCGCGGGGCCGGTCGAGCTGGGCCTGCGCGCGGTCGACTGGATCCTGCTCGCCTGCGTGCCGGTGGTCACCGCTCTCCTGATCACCGCGGTGGCGCGCGTCATCGCGGTGTGGGGGCTCGGGCGGCTGCCCTGAGCGCAGTGTTCCGCTCGTCCGCCTTCAATCTCGCGTTCTACGTCTGGACCACGCTGCTCGCGGTAGTCGGGCTGCCGGTCCTGCTCGGGCCACGCCGGACGGTCGCCCGGTTCGCGCGCGTGTGGCAGGCCGGCATCGCCTTCCTGCTCCGCCACCTCGCCGGGATCACCTGGGAGACCCGCGGCCGCGAGCACGTGCCCGACGCCTTGCCGGTCTACGCCATGAAGCACCAGTCGGCGTTCGAGACCCTGGTGCTCCACCTCCTGATCGACGATCCGGCGATCGCGCTCAAGCGCGAGCTGACCCTGATCCCGCTGTTCGGCTGGTTCCTGATCGGCGCCGGGATGATCCGGATCGACCGGACCAGCCGGTCCCGGGCGCTGCGCTCCCTGGTGGCCGGCGCCAGGGCGGCGCTGGCGCGGGGTCAGCCGGTCGTGATCTTCCCGGAGGGCACCCGCGTCGCGCCCGACGCCGAAAAGCCGTACCAGCCGGGGGTCGCCGCCCTGTACCTGCAGCTTCAGCGCCCGGTCGTGCCGGTGGCGCTCAACTCCGGCCTGTTCTGGGGCCGGCGAAGCTTCAGGAAGCGGCCGGGGCGGATCGTCGTCGAGTTCCTGGAGCCGATCGCACCCGGCCTCGACCGGGCCGCCTTCATGGGCCTGCTGCGCGACCGGATCGAGGCGGCCACGGCGCGGCTGACGGAGGAAGGCCGCCGCCAGCTAGAGCATCATCCGCTCGGCTAAGACCGCTCTCCCGAGCGGTTCCAAGCGGATGAACCGCTCCGGGCGGCTGATCAACCGGCCATGCGGAGGCGCCGGGCCAGGACGTGGAGCGGGCCGTCGACCAGCCCCAGCTCCTCGAGATGCTCGACCGTGCTCAGAACGTAGTCGCGGCAGTGGCCGGAGATCCCCTGGCCCTGACCGACGAGGGCGAGGGTGCGCTCCTCGTCCAGGCGGCCGGCATACTGCCGGTGGTCGCGCCGGACCACGTAGCACCACGCCATGACCGGGCCCTCGGGCGTCCGCACCTGCAGCCGGCGGCGCTGGTAGACCGCGGTCACCAGCTCGCGCGCGTCGAGATAGGCCAGCACCTCGGCCTCGCGCGCCGGGTCGATCCGGAGCACGCGGCCGCGGCAGGAGCCGCCCCGATCCAGCCCGAGGACCAGGCCCGGCCGCTGCTCGGTCCCGCGGTGCACCCAGCTGTAGACGCAGAGCGCCCGGTGGTAGCCCCTGAGCCACGCGTCCCGGGCCTCCACGTGCTCGAAGCCGGGCCGCCACAACAGGGAGCCGTAGGCGAACACCCACGGCGGAGCGTCGATCTCGGGCAAGGCGCTCAAAGGCTGAAGTTGAACGCGATCGAGATCCGCGCCCGCTCGCCCTCGTAAGGGCGGACCGCGTGCGCCAGCCAGGACGGGAACAGGATCATCTGCCCCGCCTTCGGATAGATCAGCTCGCTCGCCCCGGCCGACTGCCCGCCCGGCACGGCGAAGCCGAGCAGGGGCGCGTACATCGCCGGCGCGACCCCGCGCGGGTCCTGCATCTCGAACGCGCCGCCGAGGTCCGGCCTGCCGTCGATCCCGCCGTCGTCGACGTAGTAGGTCCCCGACCAGTAGCAGCCCGGATGGGTGTGGAACTCGTTGCCGTGGCCGCGCCGGTTGACGTTCGCCCAGGCGATGGTCTTCCAGGCGACCTTGACCGGCTTGCCGGCGCGGTCCGAGGTCATCCGGGTGGCGACGTTCCGGGCGGCATCGAGCAGGCGTCGCGCGGGCTCCCCGCCCCACGCCTCGAGGCCCCAGGCCGACTGCCAGCCGCCGAGGTTGCTGTGCTGCACGCCGGGCTCGCTCGCCGCCCGCTCCAGGATGATCCGGGCGAGCTCGGCGTTCAGCGTCTCCGCGTCGTCCAGTGTCGCGATGATGACCGGGGTCGCGAAGTAGCTCCTCACCTCGGCCTTGAGCCGGCTCATCGGTCCTCTCCCGTCCGGCCGTTCGCGCGTTCCAGCACCCGGCGGTCGTAGGCCTGGCCGTACTGGATCACCCCGCGGCGGATCGCCCTCGTCCGGGTGAACAGCTCCTCGAGCTTGTCGCCCTCGCCCCAGCGGATCGCCCGCTGGAGCGCCGCCAGGTCCTCCGTGAACCGGCCGAGCATCTCGAGCACCGCTTCCCGATTGTTCAGGAACACGTCCCGCCACATCACGGGGTCGGAGCCCGCGATCCGGGTGAAGTCGGTGAAGCCGCCGGCGGCGTACCGCAGCACCTCGCTCTGCAGGTGCTCCTCGAGGTCCGCGACCGTGCCGACGATGGTGTAGGCGATCAGGTGCGGCAGGTGCGAGGTGATCGCGAGCACCCGGTCGTGATGCTCCGGCGTCATCGTCTCGACGGTCATGCCGATCGCCCGCCACATGGCCTCGATCTCGGCGACGGCGCCGGCGTCGGTGTCCTCGATCGGGGTGAGGATGCAGTGGCGGCCCCGGAACAGCTCGGCGAACGCGGCATCCGGTCCGGAGTGCTCGGTCCCGGCCACCGGATGTCCGCCGACGAAGCGGCCGCGGTGCGGAAGGTGGGGGACCACGCGCCGGATGACCTCCGCCTTGATCGAGCCGACGTCGGTGACGATCGCGGCCTGGTCGAGCCGGGGCGCCATGGCTTCGGCGACCGCGCCTGCCGCCGCGGGCGGCGTCCCGATCACGACGAGGTCGGCGCCCTCCACCGCCACCGCCGGATCCTCGACCACGCGGTCGGCGAGGCCGAGCTCCAGGGCGCGGGCGCGCGTGCTCTCGCGGCGGGCGCAGGCGACGAGCTCCGCGGCGAGCCCGAGCTGCCTGAGGTTGATCGCCAGCGAGCCGTTGATGAGCCCGATCCCGATCAGCGCGACACGCTCGAAGCGGCGCGCGCTCATCCCAGAAAGTCCCGGAGCGCGTCGATCACCGCCCGGTTCTCGGCCTCGAGGCCGACCGAGATCCGGAGGCAGTCCGGGAGGCCGTAGGCGGTCATCGGGCGGGCGAGGACGCCACGGCGCTCGAGCGCGACGCTCGCGGCCGCCGAGGTGTGCGGCCCCTCCGCCGGGAAGCCGATGAGGACGAAGTTGCCGGCGCTCGGATGGGCCTCGAGGCCGAGCCGGCCGAGCTGATCCGACAGCCAGGGCAGCCAGGTGTCGTTGTGGGCGCGGGAGCGCTCCTGATGGTGCAGGTCCTCGAGCGCCGCGATGCCGGCCACCTGGGCGAGACGGCCGACGTTGAACGGGCCGCGCACCCGGTCGATCACGTCGACCACCCGAGGGTCGGCGTAGAGCCAGCCGAGGCGGAGCGCCGCGAGCCCGAACAGCTTGGAGAAGGTCCGGGTCATGACCACGTTGGGCGCGCGGTCGACCAGCTCCCGACCCGAGGTGTAGTCGTTCCGGCGGACGTACTCGGCGTAGGCGGCGTCGATCACCAGGAGCACGTCGTCGGGCAGGCCGGCGTGCAGGCGGCCCAGCTCCTGGACGCCGAGGTAGCTGCCGGTCGGGTTGTTGGGATTGGCGAGGAACACCATCCGGGTCCGGCTGCTCACGCGCGCCAGGATCTGGTCGACGTCGGCGCGGAGACCGGTCTCCGGCGCCGCGACCGGCACCGCGCCGACCGCGAGCGCGCCGAGCTTGTACATCAGGAAGCCGTGCGCGCTGTACAGCACCTCGTCGCCGGGGCCGGCGTACGCGCGCAGCAGCAGCTGGATCAGCTCGTCCGAGCCCGCGCCGCAGACGATCCGCGCGGGATCGAGATCGAAGCGCACGCCGATCGCCCGACGGAGCACGACGGACGCGCCGTCCGGGTAGCGGTGCAGGTCCGGCGCGGCCTCACGTACCGCGTCGACGGCGTGGGGCGACGGGCCGATCGCGCTCTCGTTGGCCGAAAGCTTGATCGCGCGGGCGGCCCCTTCGGCCTCAGCCTTGCCGCCGACATAGGGCTGGATCTCGAGGATGCCGGGCCGTGGCCGGAGCCTCACCATGGAAACGCTCATCCGAGGTCGAAAGCTGGCAGGTCGAGGCGGTGGGCCCTCAGGCGGGTCCCGCGACGGTGATCGGGCGAGGGTAGCCGCCGAGCGACACGATCCGCAACACCTCGCGACGGGCCGCGGCCAGCACCGCCCCGATCCGCGGATCGCCGTCCTGAACCAGGCTCGGCACCTCGACCAGATGGAACGCGCCCGGCTCGCCCGCGGGTCGGGCCGCGGCGAGCCACACCGGCTCGAGCCCGGCATCGGCCAGAAGCGTCCGGAGCCGCGCGCGCGAGACCCCGACCTCCGCCTCGACCGCGAGCAGGCTCTGGTCGTCGCCGGACGCCTCGAGGTCGATCCGCCCGATCGCGATCGCCTGGCTGTCGTCGCCGTCACGGATCAAGGGCCGCACGAAGGGCAGGCGGGCGAACACCCGGAGCCGGTCGTAGTGATCGCTCATCAGCGTCGGCCACCACAGGTCGTCGTCGCCGGGGAGCGGCAGCACGGCGAGGGTCGCGCTGCCGTTGCCGGCGGCGCGGATCGCCTGGCTGCCGCTGTCGACCCGGTGGATCGGCGTGCTCGAGCCGAAGTGGTCGCGGGCGAGGTCCCAGGTCGGCGCGCCTTCGCGCGGGGCATAGACCGCGACCGAGAGCGGGGTCTGGATCCGGGTCAGCACGGCGATCAGCTCGCGCCACATGCGGACCAGGGCGGCGGGCGGGAAGCGTCCCGCGTTGTCCTCGACCAGACGGCGCAGGATCTGGGCCTCGCGCGCCGGCCGGACCGCGAGGCGGTCGCGCTGGCGGTCGCCCTTGACTTCCGCCACCTGGCGCACGACCTCGGTGCGGCGAATCAGGAGGTCGAGGATGGCCCTATCGACCCGGTCGATCTCCTTCCTGAGGTCTTCGAGCTCTGAAGTGACCGCTTGCATTCAAGCTCACCGGGCGCGCGGGTTTGCTCATCAGAGTAGTCCGCGGCGCGCCGGAAACACAAGCGACCATTGACTTTAGCCGACGGGCCGGCGAACAAGGGTGCCTCAGCACCGTCCGACGACATGCCGCATAGTCAGCTCCTGTCGGTTGCCGAACTGGATCCGGCGCGCCTGCCCGGGCATCGCCTGCGGCTCGCCGCGCAGGCGCCGCTCAAGCTCGATTCCGGCGCCTCGCTCGGCCCGATCACCGTCGCCTACCAGACCTATGGCCGGCTGAACGCCGCACGCAGCAACGCGATCCTGGTGGCCCACGCGCTCACCGGCGACCAGTTCGCGGCGGATCGCCACCCGATCACCGGCAAGGACGGCTGGTGGCAGCTCATGATCGGGCCGGGCAAGCCGCTCGACACCGACCGTTTCTTCGTCATCTGCTCGAACGTGCTCGGCGGCTGCATGGGCACGACGGGCCCCTCCGACCTCGATCCGGCGACCGGCCAGCCCTACGGGCTCGGCTTTCCGGTGATCACCATCGGCGACATGGTGCGCCTCCAGGCGATGCTGCTCGACGAGCTCGGCATCGAGCGGCTGTTCTCCGTCCTCGGCGGGTCGATGGGCGGGATGCAGGTGCTGGAGTGGGTCGCGCGCTATCCGGAGCGGGTGTTCAGCGCGGTTCCGATCGCCACCTCCGCCCGCCATTCGGCCCAGAACATCGCCTTTCACGAGGTCGGGCGGCAGGCGGTCATCGCCGACCCGGAGTGGCAGGGCGGCAATTACCTCCTCCACGGCAGCCGGCCGCGCCGCGGGCTCGCGGTCGCGCGCATGGCGGCGCACATCACCTACCTCTCCGAGGCCGCGCTGCACCGGAAGTTCGGCCGCAGCCTCCAGGACCGGACCGGGATCACCTACGGCTTCGACGCCGACTTCCAGGTGGAAAGCTACCTCCGCCACCAGGGGATCAGCTTCGTCGACCGCTTCGACGCCAACTCCTATCTCTACATCACGCGGGCGATGGACTACTTCGACCTCGCCGCCAACCACGACGGCGTCCTCGCCAACGCGTTCCGCGGCGCCGCCACCCGCTTCTGCGTGATCTCGTTTTCGTCGGACTGGCTGTTCCCGACCCCGGAGAGCCGGGAGCTGGTCCGGGCCCTGACCGCGGTCGCGGCCAACGTCTCGTTTTGCGAGATCGAGACCGACCGGGGCCACGACGCGTTCCTGCTCGACGAGCCGGAGTTCCACCGGGTGCTCGGGGGCTTCCTCGACGGCGCCGCGCGCCAGGCCGGGCTCGACGACGGCAGTCGATGAGCCAGGCTCTCCGGCCGGACCTCCGGCTGATCGCCGACTTCGTGAGCCCGGGCGCGCGGGTGCTCGACGTCGGCTGCGGCGACGGCGCGCTGCTCGCCCACCTCGCCCGGACCAAGGGGGTCGACGCGCGCGGCATCGAGCTCAGCCAGGCCGGGGTGCACGAGAGCGTCAAGCAGGGGCTCGCCGTGGTCCAGGGCGATGCCGACGCCGACCTGCCGCTCTATCCGGACGATTCCTTCGACTTCGTGATCCTGAGCCAGACCGTCCAGGCCATGCGCCACCCGAAGCGGGTGCTCGAGGAGATCCTCCGCATCAGCCGCTACGGGATCGTCTCGTTCACCAACTACGCCCACTGGCGGGCGCGACTCGACCTCCTGCTCCGCGGCCGGATGCCGGTGACCCCGGCGGCGCCCGAGCCGTGGTGGCGGACCGCCAACATCCATCCCTGCACCCTCGCCGACTTCGAGCGGCTGTGCCGGGAGATCGGGGTGCGGGTGGAGCACCGGCTGTCGCTCGGCAAGAACGGCGACGTCAACCGGCTCGCGAGCGTGCCGGGGTTCCGCAACCTCTTGAGCGAGCAGGCGCTCTTTCTGCTCAGTCGGGCCCCGACGAGCCGCGCGCGCCGAGGCTCCGTTCGGCCGCCGCCAGCGAGCGCGGCACCGGCACGTAGGCCGGCATCCGACGCGGCTTGACCGCCGGCTCGAGCGGCGCGGCGTAGATCTGCTTCTCGGCCTGCATCAGCAGCACGCCCGCGAAGTGTCGCGCCCAGCGGTGGCCGAGTCGCTCGAAGACCAGCGCCGAGCGCAGCACGAACCTGGAGCGGAGCG
>DASUSF010000498.1:0-4885 GCA_036375275.1 Geminicoccaceae bacterium
GTGGCAGGTCAGGGACATGGCCGAGGCGGTCGAGTGGGTGAAGCGCTGCCCCAACCCGATGCTCGGCCCGAGCGAGATCGAGATCCGCCCGGTGTACGAGGCGGCCGACTTCGGCGAGGCCCTGACGCCGGAGGTCGCCGAGCTGCACGACCGGACCCGCGAGAAGCTGGCCGGCCGCTGAGGCCTCGCGAGGGGTCCGGTTCCGATCGTGAGCCCGCGGCCGAGGCGTCGGCCGCCGGCAACCGAGCTTTTGAGGAGATCCCGAGCGATCATGTCCGAGCGTGCGCAGACCAACCAGACGAGCGGCCGGAGCGCCTTCATCGAGCTGTTGAAGGCCGAAGGCGTGAGGCGGATGTTCGGCAATCCCGGCACGACCGAGCTGCCGATCATGCACGCGCTGACCGACCATCCCGACATGGGCTACGTGCTCGGGCTGCAGGAGGCGATCGTCGTCGCCATGGCCGACGGCTACGCCCGGGCCTCGGGCGAGCTCGCCGCCTGCAACGTCCATGTCGCGCCCGGCCTCGGCAACGCGATCGGCGCCCTCTACACGGCATACGTCTCCGGCACGCCGATGATCGTCACCGCCGGGCAGCAGGAGCAGGGCCACGGCCTGACCGAGCCCCTGCTGTATGCGCCGCTGGTGCCGATCGCGGCGCCGGTGGTGAAGTGGGCGACCGAGATCACCCGCCTCGCCGATCTGCCCCGCGTCATGCACCGCGCCGCCAAGGTCGCGCTGACGCCGCCGACCGGTCCGGTCTTCATCTCGCTCCCGGGCGACATCCTGAACGCCTTCGAGGCGCTCGAGCTCGGCCGCCCGACCCGGGTCGACGCCGCGGCCCGGCCATCGGACGAGGCGCTCCGGGCGCTCGCCGGGCGGCTGCTCGGGGCGCGGAAGCCGGTGATGCTCGCCGGCAGCGAGATCGTCTCGAGCGACGCGTTCGAGGAGGCGGCGCGGTTCGCGGAGACCCTAGGCGTCCCGGTCTACCAGCAGACCGTGGTGAGCGGCGCCCACTTCCCCTCCGGGCACCCCCTGTTCCTCGGCCAGCTGTCGCGCGACCAGAAGCGGGTCCTGGAGCTGCTCCGCCCCTATGACACCCTGATCTGCATCGGCGCGGACGTGCTGCAGATGTCGGTCTGGAGCGAGGTCGAGCCCCTGCCGCCGGGCATGGACGTGATCCAGATCGGGCAGCGCGACTGGGAGATGGGCAAGAACTATCCGGCCGCGCTCGCCCTCCGCGCCGACGTCCGGGAGACGCTCCGGGCGCTGACGCCAATGCTGAAGGAACTCGGCGGCCCCGCTCTCGGAGACCGGGCGGAGGCGACGGTGGAGAGGCTCGCCGCCCTGAACTGGTCGGCGAAGCGGGAGGAGCGGCGCCCGATCGCGGCCGCCAGGGCCGGGGCGGCGCCGATCGATCCCGAGTGGCTGATGATGCGGCTCTGCGACCACCTCCCGGCCGATGCCATCGTCGTCGACGAGGGCCTGACCAGCGCCCAGAGCCTCAACACCTGGTTCCCCTACCGCGACCGGTACTCCTACTTCGGCAACGTCTCGGGTGGCATCGGCTGGGGCATCGCGGCCGCGGTCGGCGTGCAGCTCGCGCAGCCGTCCCGCCGCGTGGTCGGGGTCATCGGCGACGGCAGCGCGATGTACAGCATCCAGGCGCTCTGGAGTGCTGCGAACCAGAAGCTCCCGGTGATCTTCGTGCTGTGCAACAACGGCGGCTACCGGATCATCAAGCAGCGCCTGAAGGCGTTCCACGGCAACGACACGTTCATCGGCATGGACTTCAAGGACCCGGCCATCGACGCGACCGGGCTCGCGCGCGCGTTCGGCATGACGGCGCACCGGATCGAAGACGGCGAGACCTTCGAGCGGCGCTTCGAGGAGGCGCTCCGGGTGCCCGAGCCGGTGCTGCTCGAGGTGATGGTCGACGGCACCGTCTGAAGGAGCGGCGGGCAGGGCGCATGGACTTCACGCGCGAGGAGATGCTGGACGAGCTGGCGCGATCGGTCGCGCGCTTCGTCGAGGCCGAGGTCCTGCCGGTGATCGAGCGCCACGAGCGGGAAGGGCGGTTTCCGCACGCCATCATCGAGCGGATGGGCGAGATGGGCTTCTTCGGCGCCGCCTTCGGCGAGGAGGTCGGTGGCACCGGCGCCGGCTTCGCGGCCGTCGCCACCATCGCCGAGGAGATCTCGCGGCTTCGCCCGGAGTTCGGCTACGCCATGAACATGCAGGCGATGACCTGCCCGTTCACGATCTACAACTGGGGCTCGGACGAGCAGGTGATGCGCTTCGTCCCGGACCTGATCGCCGGCCGCAGGATCGGGATGTTCGCGCTCAGCGAGGCGGGCGGCGGCTCGGACGCCGCGGGCTCGATGCGAACCACGGCGGTCCGGGACGGCGGGCGCTACCTCCTCAACGGCTCGAAGATGTGGATCACGTTCGCCGACGTGTGCGACACGGGGCTCCTGTTCGCGAAGACCGACACGGCTGCCGGCCACCGCGGCATCACGGCGTTCATCGTCGAGCCGAAGCGGTTTCCGGGATTTCGCGCCGAGCCGATCCCGATGCGCGGGCTCTCGAAGTGTCTCCGGACCTCGGCCGTCTTCCTCGACGACTTCGAGGTGCCGGTGGAGAACCGCCTCGGCGAGGAAGGCGAGGGGTTCAAGATCGCCATGAGCGCGCTCGACTACGGCCGGCTCACGGTATCCGCGCGGCTCACCGGGCTCGCCCAGGCCTGCTTCGAGCGGGCCGTGGCGTATGCTCGCGAGCGCGTGGTCGGCGGCAGCCCGATCGGGCGCTACCAGCTGATCCAGCAGCAGATCGCCGACATGGCGGTCGAGATCGACGCCGCCCGGCTGCTCACCAGCCGGACCGCGTGGCTCATGGACCAGGGCCGGCCGTCGCGCCGCGCGGCCGCCTACGGCAAGTACTTCGCCGGCTCGGTCGCACGGCGGGCGGCGCAGGCCATGACCGAGATCTTCGGCGGCTATGCCCTCGCCGACGCGTACCCGGTCTCCTACTACAACGCCTACATCACCACGCTCTGCGCCGGCGAGGGATCGCCCAACGTCCAGCGGATCCTGATCGCCGAGGACGCGCTCGGCTACAAGGACGCCGACCGGCATCCGGTGAAGCGGCGCCTGCGTAGCAGCTGAGCCACCCGCGCGGGCGGGCACGCTCGGGCGCGGACGCCGCGCGGGGGCGCCCGTCGGGGCCACACGGAGAGGGAGAGCGGTCGGGCATGGATTCTCTGACGCAGTTCGCGCTCGGAGCGGGCGTCGGCCTCGCCGTACTCGGCAGGCGGGTCGGCCCCCGGCGGGCCGCGCTCGCCGGCGGGATCCTCGGCACGCTCCCCGACCTCGACGTGCTCTATCCGTTCAAGGACCCGGTCGACGCCTTCGTCCTGCACCGCGGGCCGACGCACTCCCTGATCGTCCAGGCCGTCGCGACGCCGCTGTTCGGCGAGGCCCTGATGCGGCTGCAGGGACCGCTCCGCCGCCAGCGCGCCCTGACCTATGCCGCCGTCTACCTCTGCTTCGCGACCCACGCCCTGCTCGACGCGCTGACCGTCTACGGCACCAGGATCTTCTGGCCGCTCTGGCCCGAGCCGGTCGGGATCGGCTCGGTCTTCATCATCGACCCGCTGTACACGGTGCCGCTCCTGATCGCGGTGGTGTGGGCGCTCTGCCTCCGGTCCTGGACCGCGCGCTTCAGGGTCGGGCTCGTGGTCTGCCTCGGCGTGTCGAGCGTGTATCTCGGCTGGGGGCTGATCGCGCAGCGGATGGCCGAGGCGCGGGCGACGGCGGTGCTGGCGGAGCGCGGGGTCGAGCCGGACCGGCTGCTCGCGACCCCGACGCCGTTCAACTCGCTGCTCTGGCGGGCGATCGCGATCGAGGGGTCGCGCTACTTCAACGTCTACGTGCCGCTCCTCGCGCCGCGCGCCGCGGCGACCGTCTACGCGCATCCGCACGGCACCGGGCGGATCGGGTGCATCGAGGGCATCCCGTCGGCGACCAGGGTGGCGCGCTTCAGCAAGGGCTTCTACCGGCTGGATGTCGAGGACGGCGAGGTGGTGGTCTCGGACCTCAGGATGGGCCTGACGCCGAACTACGTCTTCCGGTTCGCGGTCGCCGAGGTCGGGGAGGGGGAGCTGGTCGCGGTGCCGCCGCGGCGGGTGCGGGGGCTGAGGAGCGCCGACGGCGATCTCGACTGGCTGCTCGCCGGCCTCCTGGGTGGCGAGGCGGTCCGACTGGCAGAAGCGGCCACGGCCGAGGTCGATGCGCCGCGCCGCGCGGATGCTTCGGGCGACGCGCAGCCGCTGTGCTGAACATGCCGCGTCCGGCGGGAGGCGGAGCTGCCGCAAGCCGCGGTGCGGCCTCATGCTGCAGTGCAAAACTTGTGCGCCGGAGGGGCATCTGGTAGACCACGCGCAGCGTTCCGCGGGGCGAGCCTGCTCCGCCGCCACTGCGTGCGAGGCGAATTCAAGTCGTGGCTGAGGAAGGACCGGTAAAGCCGCTCGAAATCGTGCCGATCGAGGAGGAGATGCAGCGCTCCTACCTCGACTACGCGATGAGCGTCATCGTCAGCCGGGCGTTGCCGGACGTGCGCGACGGGCTGAAGCCGGTGCATCGCCGGATCCTCTACGGCATGCGCGAGGGCGGCTACGACTGGAACCGGCCGTACCGCAAGAGCGCCCGGATCACCGGCGAGGTGATGGGCAAGTACCACCCGCACGGCAACGCGCCGATCTACGACGCCATGGTCCGCATGGCGCAGAACTTCTCGATGCGCCTGCCGCTGGTCGACGGCCAGGGCAACTTCGGCTCGATGGACGGCGATCCGCCGGCGGCGGAACGGTACACGGAGGCGCGGCTCGCC
>DASUSF010000499.1:0-10923 GCA_036375275.1 Geminicoccaceae bacterium
TTCCGGCTCCTCGCCGACGGCCTCGGGCTGGACGCGCTCTACGTGCTCGCGACGTCGGCGGTGCGCGACGCGGCCAACGGGCGCGCGTTCGTCGAGGCCGCCGAAGCGATCTTCGAGGTGCCGGTCATGGTCCTCAGCGGCCAGGAGGAAGCGCGCTTCGCGGCGCTGGGCGCGCTCGTCGGCCTGCCCGATGCGGATGGCGTGGCGGGCGATCTCGGTGGCGGCAGCCTCGAGCTCGCAGCGCTCGCCGAAGGCGGCGTCGGCGAAGCGGTCAGCCTGCCGCTCGGCCCGCTTCGCCGGCCGCGCGACGCCGACGACGCCCGCACCCGGAAGGACGTCGAGCGCCAGCTCGCCGACATCGCCTGGCTGGACGACCTGGCAGGCCGGACCTTCGTCGCGGTCGGGGGCGCGTGGCGCGCGCTCGCCCACGTGCAGATGGCGAAGAGCGGCCATCCGCTCAGGATGATCCACGGCTACGGGCTGCTGCGCGGCGACGCCGAGAGCCTGGTCAGGCAGGTGGTGCGGAGCGCGCCGGCGGCGCTCGGTCGTCTGCCGGGGGTCGCGCGGCAGCGCGCGCCGAGCCTGCCCTACGCGGCGCTGCTGCTCGGCGAGATCCTGGCGCGCGGGAAGCCCGGGGAGGTCTGCTTCTCGGCCTACGGGCTCCGCGAAGGCTACCTCCACGCGCGGCTGGACCTGCTCGACGGGGAGGATCCGCTGGATGCGGCGATCGACTGGCTGACCCGATCGAGCGAGGTCGCGGCGCCGCTGCTGCTCGAGCACCTGATGGCATGGACCGGGCCCCTGTTCGCGGGCGAGAGCGGGTCGCAGCGCCGTCTCCGCCGGGCCGCCTGCCGGCTCAGCAACCTCGCCTGGCACGAGCATCCGGACTACCGCGGCCGGCAGGCCTTCGAGGCGGTGCTGCGCGGCGCCGTCCTCCCGGTCCGTCACGTCGAGCGCGGCTTCCTCGCCCTCGCCCTGCTCCACCGCTACGGCAGCAGGCAGGCGCCGGAAGCCGATGCGGTCGAGCGCCTGCTGCCGCTCCAGCTCGCCCGGCGCGCCCGCGTGCTGGGGCTCGCCCTGCGGCTCGCCTACCGGGTCTCGGCCGGCGCCGACCCGCTGCTCGGGAGCGCGCGCCTCGAGGTCGATGGCGGGGCGCTGCGGCTCCGTCTGCCGCCGGAGCTCGACGCCGGTGATGCGCTGGCGCGCGACCTCCAGTCGCTCGCCCGAGCCGCCGATCTCTTACCGCTCGGGACGGCGGCCTGATCAGGCGTACAGGGCGTGCAGCTCCGCCTCGTAGATCTGGTAGATCCGCTGGCGCTTGAGCTTCATGGTCGGGGTCATGAGCCCGCTCTCGATCGAGAACGGCTCCGGCAGGACCTCGAAGCGGCGGATCCGCTCGATCGTGGACAGGCTGGCGTTGGCCCGCTTGACCGCGTCGCCGATCGCGCGCCGGAGATCCGGGTGGCGCGCCGCTTCGGCGGGGTCGAGGCGGGGCTGATGGCGCCGCGCGAACTCGCGCAGGAAATCCGGGTCCGGGACGATCAGGGCGACCAGGTGCGGTCGCCGGTCGCCGTACACGACCACCTGGCCGATCTCCCGCTCGAGCATCAGGATGCCCTCGATCCGCTGCGGCGCGACGTTGTCGCCGCCCGAGTTGACGATCAGGTCGCGCTTGCGGTCGGTGATCTGGATGTAGCCGTCGGCGTCGATCAGGCCGACGTCGCCGGTGTGCAGCCAGCCGCCGCGGAGCGCGTCGGCGGTCGCCGCCTCGTCCTTCCAGTAGCCCTTCATGACCGCTTCCCCCCGGGCCAGGATCTCCCCGTCGCCGGCGATCCGGATCTCGAGCCCGGGCACGGCGGGGCCCACCGTGTGCAGCTTGACCTTCTCCGGCACGTTGACGCTCATCACCGGCGAGCACTCGGTCTGGCCGTAGCCCTGGAACAGCGGCAGGCCGAGCGCGGTGAAGAACAGCCCGACCTCGTAGTTGAGCGGCGCGCCCCCCGAGACCAGCGCCTTCATGCGGCCGCCGAAGCGCGCGCGCACCTCACGCCGGACCAGATGGTCGAGGGCGCGGTCCATGATCCGCTCGGCGACGCTGAGCGAGCCGGGCCGCTCGTAGGCACGGCTGCCGAGGTCGACCGCCTTGTGGAACAGCCGCGCCTTGAGGCCACCCTGGCGCGCGACCGCGTTCAGGATCCGCTGCCGCATCACCTCGTACAGGCGGGGCACGCAGGCCATGATCGTCGGCCGGACCTCGACCAGGTTGGAGCTCAGGCTCTCGATGCCTTCGCCATAGTAGATCTGCGCGCCGGTCGCGATCGGCAGGAACTGCCCGGCGGTGTGCTCGTAGGCGTGGGAGAGGGGCAGGAAGGACAGGAAGACGTCGTCGCCGAGCCCGATCCGCTCGAGGACCCGGCGCGCGCCCTCGACGTTGGCGAGGATGTTGCGGTGGGTGAGCATCACGCCCTTGGGCCGGCCGCCGGTGCCCGAGGTGTAGATCAGGCAGGCGACGTCGTCGGGCGCGGGCGAGGGCAGGTCGCCGGGCTGGGCGGCACCGAGGCGGAGCGCCCCGGCATGATCGAGCACGCGGTCGGCGGCGTCCTCGCCGCCCGGCACCGGGTCGATCGTGAGCAGGACGCGGAGGCGGCCGACCTCGCGGAGCGCGGGCAGGAGACGCTCGGCGAGGCGCAGCCCCGAGACCACCACGCCCCGCGCCCCGCTGTGCCCGATCAGGTAGGCGTGATCGGCGGTGGTGTTGGTGGTGTAGGCGGGGACGGTGATCGCCCCTGCCGCCAGGATCGCGAGGTCCAGGATCGCCCATTCCGGCCGGTTCTCGCTGACGATCACCACCCGGTCGCCGGGCTCGATGCCGGAAGCGCAGAGCGCACGCGCGAGCGCCAGCGCCTCCTCGCTGGCCCGCCGCCAGGACCAGGGCTGCCAGACCCCCGCGCGCTTGGCGAACAGGAACGGACGCTCGCCGCCGCGGGCGGCCGAGGCTGCGAACAGCTCGACCAGATTGGGCGCGAGGTCGTGTGCCGCCATCCCGATCCCCCGTGGTCGTCCGAGCGGCCGCCCGACGCTCCCGCCGGCTGGCCGCCCCGCTTGATAGCGGCGCTCGCCTGGAAGCGGAAGGGGCGCCTCCCATATCCTGTGGATCGCCACCCCTCCTGTGGATCAATGCGGAGCAGGCATCCAGATGACGATCCAGCCTCAGACCGCCGGGCCGATCGAGGAAGCGCCGTCCGACGCGCCGCCGCGCTGGAACCTGGACGACCTCTACACCGGCATCGGCGCGCCGGAGGTCGATCGGGATCTCCAGATCGCGCGCGAGCAGGCGACGGCGCTTCGCGATGACGCGCAGGGCCGGCTCGGCGATCTCGACGGCGACGCCCTCGCCGACGTCATCGAGCGCTACGAGGCGATCGAGGAGCGGCTGGGACGGCTGGTGAGCTACGCCCAGCTCCGCCACGCCACCGACATGGAGGACCCGGGGGTCGGGCGGTTCTTCCAGACCATCATGGAGCGCGCCAACGACATCGGGACGCTGCTCCTGTTCGTCACCCTCGAGCTCAACCGGATCCCCGACGCGGCGCTGGATGCCAGGGTCGAGGGGTCGGGGCGGCTGCAGCGCTACCGGCCGTTCCTCCGCGATGTCCGGAGCTTCCGGCCGCACCAGCTGAGCGACGAGCTCGAGCAGATCCTGCACGAGAAGGCGGTCGCCGGGCGCGCCGCGTGGGTCCGGCTGTTCGACGAGACCATGTCGGCGCTCCGCTTCCCGGTCAGGGGGCGCGAGCTGACCAGCGCCCAGGCCTTCGACCTGCTCCAGGACCGCGACCGGGAGACCCGCCAGGCCGCGGCGGAGAGCATCGCGGGCGTCCTCGGCGGCAACCTCCGCCTGTTCTCGCTGATCACCAACACGCTGGCCAAGGACAAGCAGATCGAGGACGGCTGGCGCCGGTTCCAGCGGCCGATCAGCGCCCGCAACCTCGCCAACCAAGTCGAGGACGAGGTGGTCGACGCCCTGATCGGCGCGGTCCAGGGGGCCTGGCCCAGGCTGTCGCACCGCTACTACGCGACCAAGGCGCGCTGGATGGGCCTCGAGCGGCTGGAGTACTGGGACCGGAACGCGCCGCTGCCGGAGGATCCCGACCGGCGGATCGCGTGGAGCGATGCCAGGGTGATCGTGCTCGACGCGTACCGCCGCTTCTCGCGGCCGCTCGCCGACGTCGCGCACCGCTTCTTCGAGCGCCGGTGGATCGACGCCGATCTCCGGCCGGGCAAGGACTCCGGCGCCTTCTGCCATCCGACGGTGCCGAGCGCGCACCCGTACGTGCTGATGAACTTCCAGGGCCGGCCGCGGGACGTGATGACCCTCGCCCACGAGCTCGGCCACGGCGTCCACCAGACGCTGGCCGCGAAGCAGGGTCCGCTGATGGCGGGCACGCCCCTCACCCTCGCCGAGACCGCGTCCGTGTTCGGCGAGCAGCTCACCTTCCGCTCGCTCCTGGAAGCGGAGCGCGATCCGGCGCAGCGCCGGGTCCTGCTCGCCGGCAAGATCGAGGACGCCCTCAACACCGTCGTCCGGCAGATCGCGTTCGTCGAGTTCGAGCGCCGGGTCCACGACCGGAGGCGGGAGTCCGAGCTGACCGCGGACGAGCTCTCCGAGGTCTGGATGGCGGTGCAGGCCGAGAGCCTGGGGCCGGCGTTCCACTTCGACGACGGCTATCGCGTGTACTGGAGCTACATCCCGCACTTCGTGCACACCCCGTTCTACGTCTACGCCTACGCGTTCGGGGACTGCCTCGTGAACTCGCTCTACGCGGTCTACGAGGCCGAGCCCGAGGGCTTCGAGGAGCGCTATCTCGAGCTGCTGCGCGCCGGCGGCACGCTCCGCCACAAGGAGCTGCTGGCGCCCTTCGGGCTCGACGCCTCGGACCCGGCGTTCTGGGACCGGGGGCTCCAGGTGGTCGAGGACATGATCGACCGGCTGGACCGCGAGGTGGCGGGCTGAGCATGGCCACCAGCGAGAACACCTTCGGCGGCCGGTTCCGCCGCTATGCGCAGGTCGGGGGCACGATGGGGGGCTTGGCCGCGCGGCTCGCCGGCGCCCGCTTCCTCGGCTCGGTGATCGACAAGCAGGAGCATGCGGAGGAGCTCCGGGCGGCGCTTGGCGGCCTCAAGGGCCCGCTGATGAAGGTCGCGCAGCTCCTCGCGACCATCCCCGAGGCGCTGCCCAAGGAGTACGCGGCCGAGCTCGCCCAGCTCCAGTCCGAGGCGCCGCCGATGAGCCGGCCGTTCGTCCGCCGGCGCATGGTGGCGGAGCTGGGGCCGGACTGGCGGGACCGCTTCGAGGACTTCGAGCTGGAGGCGGCGAACGCCGCCTCCCTCGGCCAGGTCCACCGGGCGATCGCCCACGACGGGCGGCGCCTCGCCTGCAAGCTGCAGTACCCCGCGATCGAGAGCGCGGTCGAGGCCGACCTCCAGCAGCTCCGGGTGATCTTCCAGATCTACCGGCGCTACGACCGGGCGATCAATCCGGAGCAGATCTACCACGAGCTCGCCGAGCGCCTGCGCGAGGAGCTCGACTACGTGCGCGAGGCGAAGCACATGCGCCTCTACGCGCACATGCTGCGCAAGGAGCCGGACGTCCACGTGCCGGAGGTCCTTGAGGACCTCTCGACCCGGCGCCTCCTGACCATGACCTGGCTCGAGGGCGTCAAGCTCACGAGCTTCGGCGAGGCGCCGCTCGAGGTCCGGAACCGGCTCGCCGAGAACATGTTCCGGGCGTGGTACGTGCCGTTCTACGAGTACGCGGTGATCCACGGCGATCCGCATCTCGGCAACTACTCGGCGCGGCCGGACAACGGCATCAACCTGATCGACTTCGGCTGCATCCGGGTGTTCAAGCCGACGCTGGTGCAGGGCGTGATCGACCTCTACCACGCGCTCGAGCAGGGCGACCGGGACCTCGCGGTCAGGGCATACGAGACCTGGGGCTTCACCGACCTCAGGAACGAGGTGATCGACACCCTCAACATCTGGGCGGCGTTCGTCTACGCGCCGCTCATGGAGGACCGGCCGCGCCTGATCGAGGAGACCAACTCCGGCGAGTACGGGCGGAAGGTCGCGTTCAACGTGCAGCGGAAGCTGAGGGAGATCGGCGGGGTGACGCCGCCGCGCGAGTTCGTGCTCATGGACCGTGCCGCGATCGGCCTCGGCTCGGTGTTCATGCACCTCCAGGCCGAGGTCAACTGGCACGAGCTGTTCATGAACTTGATCTCGGACTTCGACGTCGCGGCGCTGGAGAAGCGCCAGACCGAGGCGCTCGAGATGCAGGGCCTGCCGCTGCCGACCTGAGCCGCGCGAGCCGGACCGGTTCAGACGCCGTCCTTGAGCAGGAGCTCGCTGTCGATCGCGAAGTTGGCGAGCAGCGGCAGCGCCGCGCCGCCCAGCGCCCGGGCGCCGGCGCCGAGCGTGCCCTCGATCAGCTCGAACTCCGACAGCCCCTGCCGGTCCAGCCGGCCCAGCGCGTCGCGCACCGCCGCGCCCAGCCGGGCGCGGATCGCGGGCGGGAAGCCGCCGTCGAGGACCACGGTTCCGAGATCGAGCACCGCGACGGCCGAGACGATCGCGGTCGCGATCGCGGCCGCCGCCGCGTTCAGCCACGTCTCGACCAGCGGGGAAGCTTCGTCCCAGGCGGCGTCGGCCAGCTCCAGCCGGCGCGGGTCGAAGCCCGACGCTTCCAGCCGTCGCTCGAGGATGAACAGCGAGGCTTGCTGGAGCAGCTGCCGGAGGCCGCCGTCCGGTGCCGGGACCGGCATCGAGCCGAGCGCCCCGGCGTTCCCGGTCCGGCCGGTCAGGAGCTTGCCGTCGAGGACCACGCCGCCGCCGATGAACGAGCCGACGAAGACGTAGAGGAAGTCCCGGAACCGGCCACCGCCCCCGAACGCGAGTTCGGCCGCGCACGCCGCGGTGGCATCGTTGTAGACGGTGAGCGGGTGGGGGCAGACGGCGCCGAGCTCGTCCGCGACCACGAGGTCGCGCCACTGGTCGAGGACCGCCTGGGGCGCCCCGATCTCCTGCTGCCAGCTCCAGATCTGCCAGGGCATGGCGACGCCGAGGCCGGCGATCCGCGAGCGCTGGGCGGGCCTCAGCGCCCCTTCGAGCTCGGGCAGGGCCTCGCCGACGAACCCGAGGAGGGGCCCCGGCTCCGGGTAGCGGTAGGACTGGCGGCGGCGCGCCCGCTCGCCGCCGACGAAATCGATCAGCACGAGGTCGGCGCTGCGCCGGCCGATCTTGAGGCCGAGCGAGAAGGCGCCATCGGGATCGAGGGAGAACGGCACCGATGGCTGCCCGACGCGGCCGCGCTGCGGCGCCTCCTTGCGCAAGAGGCCGTCCGCCTCGAGCTGCTTGACGATCACCGAGCAGGTCTGCGCCGAGAGGCCGGTCAGTCGCGCGATCTCGGCCTTCGGCAGGCTGCCGCGGCGTCGGATCAGGGAGAGGGCGAGGCGCTCGTTGTAGAGCCGCATGCCGGCCTGGCTGGTGCCCCGGCGATCGTCCCCGCGCTCCTCGAGGGAGGCGGCCGGCGCCGCCTTGCCAGGGCTCACCGAGGCCTTCCCTGACGGAGTGAAAGCGCGGATGATCGGCTCGCGGCCGATCCCCGAATGGGACCTACGGGGTGCGGGGCTGCGGGCATCATGTCGGGGAGCATCGGCGCTCGGGAGGGGGCGGTCAATAAATAAATCAGGCGGATTTATCTATTGACCGCGCCGGGCCGCGGTGCTGATATCCGGCTCAGGAAGCCCGCCCTGGAAGGCGGGGACGGGCGAAGTCATCAGGGGGAGCATCGACCATGAACCAGCGCTTTCTCGCGACCGGCGTCGCCGCGGTCGCCTTCGGCTTCGCCGGCCTCGGCAGCGTCCTCGCGCAGGACCAGCCGATCGTCGGCCTGATCACCAAGACCGACACCAATCCGTTCTTCGTCAAGATGAAGGAGGGCGCGCAACAGAAGGCCGAGGAGCTCGGCATGGAGCTCCGCTCCTACGCCGGCAAGTACGACGGCGACAACGAGGGCCAGGTCGAGGCGATCGAGAGCCTGATCGCCGCCGGGGCCAAGGGCATCCTTCTGACCCCGTCCGACTCCGCCGGCATCGTCCCGACCGTGCAGCGGGCGCGCGACGCCGGGATCCTGGTGATCGCGCTCGACACGCAGCTCGAGCCGCCGGACGCCGCCGACGCCACCTTCGCCACCGACAACTTCGAGGCCGGGCGGCTGATCGGCGAGTGGGCGCAGGCGAAGCTCGGCGAGGAGGCGGAGAACGCCAGGATCGCGATGCTCGATCTCTCCGAAGCGGGCGTCTCGGTCGACGTCCAGCGCGACCAGGGCTTCCTCACCGGCTTCGGCATCGACGTCGGCAACCCGAACCGGATCGGCGACGAGGAGGACGAGCGGATCGTCGGCCACGACATCACCCAGGGCGCCGAGGAAGGTGGCCGGACGGCGATGGAGAACCTCCTGCAGCGGGACCCGGGGATCAACCTGGTCTACACCATCAACGAGCCCGCCGCGGCCGGGGCGTACGAGGCGCTCCGCTCGTTCGGCCTCGACGAGCAGGCCCTGATCGTCTCGATCGACGGCGGCTGCCCGGGGGTGCAGAACGTCGCCGAGGGCGTCATCGGCGCGACCTCGATGCAGTTCCCGCTGCTGATGGCGTCGATGGGCGTCGAGGCGGTCAAGCTGTTCGCCGATACCGGCGAGAAGCCCGAGACCCCGGCGGGCCAGGGGTTCACCAACACCGGCGTCGAGCTGGTGACCGACGAGCCCGTCGACGGCGTCCCCTCGATCACCTCCGAGGAGGCGCTCGAGAAGTGCTGGGGATAGAGCTTCCCAAGCTGAGCTGATCAGCCGAAGGTTGATCGGGGGCGGGCACGCGCCCGCTCCCCACGCACATCGTCAGGGGGAGGCCGCCTATGGCCAGCTCATCCTCGCCGCCCAAGCGCGAGATGCAGGAGTTCGAGAAGGTCCTCGATCAGGGCGCCGGCGACGTGGCGTCCTTCGAGGAGCGCGAGCGGCGCTCGCCGCTCCAGACCGTGCAGCACCTCCTGCACGGCAACCCGACCATCGTGCCGCTGATCGTGCTCGTCGTCGCGATCCTGGTCTTCGGCGCCATCGCCAGGAACTTCCTGACCTCGTTCAACCTGTCGCTGATCATCGGCCAGGTGACCATCATCGGCCTGCTCGGCATCGCGCAGACCCTGATCATCCTGACCGCCGGGATCGACCTCTCCGTCGCCGCGATCATGATGCTGGCGTCGGTGATCATGGGCGGCCTCGCGGTCAACGCCGGTCTCCCGGCGCTGATCGCGATCCCGATCGGCCTCGCCGTCGGCGGGCTCTGCGGCCTGTTCAACGGCACGCTCGTGGCGAAGCTCAGGCTGCCGCCGTTCATCGTCACCCTCGGCAGCTGGTCGATCTTCTTCGCGCTTCTTCTCTGGCTGTCCGGCGGCGAGAGCATCCGCAGCCAGGACATCGACACCACCGCCCCGCTGCTCAAGATCTTCGGCTATCGGATCTCGTTCCTCGGCGCCCAGTTCACCACGGGCTCGATCCTGATGCTGATCCTGTTCGGGGTCTTCTGGTACGTGCTCAACAACACCCCCTGGGGCCGCCACGTCTACGCCGTCGGCGACGATGCGCCGTCGGCGCAGCTCGCCGGCATCCGGACCGACAAGGTCCTGATCTCGGTGTACGCGACCGCGGGCGTGCTGTGCGGGATCGCCGGCTGGGCCGCGATCGGCCGGGTCGGCTCCGTCTCGCCGCAGTCCTTCTACGAGGGCAACCTCGATGCGATCACCGCGGTCGTGATCGGCGGCACCTCGCTGTTCGGCGGCCGCGGCTCGATCCTCGGGACGCTGATCGGCGCGCTGATCGTGGGCGTGTTCCGCTCCGGCCTCAACCTCTCCGGCGTCGACGTGCTCTGGCAGCAGTTCGCGGTCGGCGCGCTGATCATCATCGCGGTCGCCACCGACCAGTGGCTTCGAAAGGTGTCCGGCTGATGACCGAGAAGCGAGACCCCATCCTCACCGGCAGGAACCTGGTCAAGCGCTACGGGCGCGTGACCGCCATGGACCACGCCGACTTCGACCTCTACCCGGCCGAGGTGCTGGCGGTGATCGGCGACAACGGCGCCGGCAAGTCGACCCTGATCAAGGCGCTCTGCGGCGCGGTCACGATCGACAGCGGCGAGATCCGCCTCGAGGGCGAGCCGATCCACTTCGCCGGGCCCATGGACGCCCGCGACGCCGGGATCGAGACCGTCTACCAGACCCTCGCCCTCAGCCCGGCGCTGTCGATCGCGGACAACCTGTTCCTCGGCCGCGAGATCTACAAGGAGGGCTTCCTCGGCAAGTATCTCCGGATGCTCGACCGGGCGAAGATGCACCAGATGGCGCGCGAGCGGCTCTCGGAGCTCGGCCTCCTGACCATCCAGAACATCGGCCAGCTGGTCGAGACCCTGTCCGGCGGCCAGCGGCAGGGGGTGGCGGTGGCGCGGGCCGCGGCGTTCGGCTCCAAGGTCGTGATCATGGACGAGCCGACCGCGGCGCTCGGGGTCAAGGAGAGCCGGCGCGTCCTCGCCCTGATCGAGGACGTCAAGTCGCGTGGCATGCCGATCGTCCTGATCAGCCACAACATGCCGCACGTCTTCGAGGTCGCCGACCGGATCCACATCCACCGGCTGGGCTCGCGCCTCTGCGTGGTCGACCCGAACGACGTCACCATGTCGGACGCGGTGGCGCTCATGACCGGCGCCATGGCGCCGCCCGCCGGCACCGCCTGAGCGACGGCCGGGCCGGCTCCTCAGGCCGGCCCGGCGCCCTGTGGCGGCCCGGCAGTCTGCGCGGCGACAGGGTCGCCCGAGCGAT
>DASUSF010000500.1:0-2096 GCA_036375275.1 Geminicoccaceae bacterium
GTCCTGAAGTACGATCCCAAGCCTTCCACACCCAGACCCGAGTTTGCGGTCGGTGGTGAACGGGCTGGAATTCGGGCTCGTTTTCAGAGCGTTGCCGGGGACGGCGGGGAGGCGTGTGCCTACCGCCGGAAGGGCGACGGGTGCGGTCAGCCGACGGCGAGGATCGGCTTGGGCCTTGGGACGTCGAGCTTTTCCAGGATCGCCGCGAGCTCCGGGCCGATCCGGCTGGCCTGAACAATAGTCGCGCCCTCGGCCGTGTAGCGGACCGCTTTCAGGCGCCCGAGGACGTCGACGAGCCGCGACCACGGCGCCCCGGTCGCGATCTCGGCGGCGCGCTGGATCATCAGCGCCAGCACGCACAGCTTCACGTGCGCCACGATCCGCCGCGGCGTCCAGTGGAACATCGGCCGGATCCCGAGCCCGGTGGTCTTCATCCGCCGGAAGCACGCCTCGATGATCCACATGCCCTTGTAGCCCAGCGCGATGTCGGCGGCCGAGAGCGTGTCGTCGTTGGTGGTCAGCACGAACTTGCCGTCCAGCTGCTCGGTGCGGCGGACCTTGGCCCGATCGACGAACGGCCGGCCCTGGCCGTCGAGCGACAGATAAGGGCCGAAGCGCTTGGACGCGACCAGCCGGCAGGCGGCCTTGGGGTGATCGCTGGCGAGACGGTCGAGCTCGAGCCGCAGGAGCTCCAGGATCTCCTCGCGGTGGCGCTTCTGCCGCTCGGCCTCCTCCGTGTTCAGGCAGAGGATGTAGCGCCGCCGCCGCTCGCCCTCGCCGATCACCACCTCCTTGGCGCGCAGGTTGGGCGCGATCGCGGCATAGCGTCCCGGCCGGCTGAGCACCTCGTCGCGGACCTCCTTCACCCGGCCGATCGGCGTCGCCAGGATGTAGCGCCCGGCGCCCCGGCCCAGCTCGGCGAGGTTGGCCCGGGCGTAGAGCCCGGCGTCGCCGACGAACAGTGCCCGGCCGAGCCGCATCCGGCGGAGATCCTCCTTGATCCGCGCCACGGTGGTGACGTCGGCGGTGTCGCCGGGCAGGACCCACGAGCGCACCGGCATCCCGTCGCGGGTCACGGCGAGCGCGATGATCACCTGCGGGTCGTTGTCCCGCCCTTCCTTGGAGTGCCCGCGTCTTCGCAAGGGCGCGAAGGTCAGGCCGCGCCACTCGTGGCCGGCTGTGTCCTCGCCGTCGCACTCGAACCAGGCGGTGGTGGCGTCATAGAAGACCAGGTCGACGTCGAGCTTGAACAGGTCGACGCCGGTCCAGAACACCTCCTCTTCGATCGCGTCGCCGTGCTCGGCGAGGATGTCCAGCGCGCGGTAGAGCTGGTCGAGGGCGAGGCCCCCGGCCGCGGGCAGCCAGACCCGATCGAGCCAGCGCTCGTGGCAGCCGAGCTTGGAGCCCGGCCGCGCGAGGCGCTGGGCCGCCATCGCCAGCAGCGCCGTCTCGTGGGGCGCCTGCAGCTCCTGCGCCGCCAGCTTGGCGCCGATCGCCCGGCCGATGCCGAGCCGGGCCCAGAGCTGCTCGACCACGTGGACGACGCCGAGCTCGAAGCTCGCCTCGATCTCGATCGACCGGTCTTGGCCCGTCGCGCCCGCCGGGGCCACGCCAGGGTCGGCGTCGAGCACCCGGCGGATGCTGCGCACGAGGCGCTCCAGGGCCGCCCGGTCGAGGCGGTCGGCGCGGCCGAAGCTGTGCACCACCCGGGCCTCGACGTGGCCCTTCTCGGGGTGGCGGACGTTCTCGGCCAGGGCGTAGTAGCGCACCACCGAGCCGTCCCTGTTCCGCCGCTGCGTGGTCCGGAGATACATGCCCACGACTGTAGCGTGTACCGCCACCCTCGTCGACGGATATCCGCCGAATCGTGTGCCCACAGGTTGCCGCGCCCGCGGCGGCCCTCGGGCACAAAAAAGCCCATGAACTCAATGCCACGCCGACGCCGCCGGCGCCCAAACGTGCCTACTGACCGCAAACTCAGGCCAGGTGGCCTTGTGCGGGCGACCGATGATCGTGCGTAGAATACCCGTCCGCTTCGCTATGTTGAAGTTGCGGTTCTGCCAGGGCTTGATCTCCGGATACGCTCCGTGCCACGC
>DASUSF010000501.1:0-2425 GCA_036375275.1 Geminicoccaceae bacterium
GGCGTCCTGGTCGCCGTGATCGGCATTCCCTCGATCATCGCGACGCTCGCTACCCAGTTTTTCTGGGGTGGCATCACTACGGTGCTGACTGGCGGCCTGTCCTACGCGATCCGCACGATCGACGACTATGCGCTCCATCAGATCCTGGTCGGCCGGATCGGGGTCGTGCCGGTGCAGGCGCTGTGGGCGACCGCGGTCGCGGCGGTCCTGTGGCTGGTGCTCAACCGCCACCGCTTCGGCGAGCACCTCCTGTTCATCGGCGACAACGTCAGCGTCGCCCGCGTGGTCGGCGTCAACGTCGGGCGCGAGAAGATCAAGCTGTTCACGCTCATGGGCGTGCTCGGCGCCTTCGCCGCGGTCCTCTTGACCGCCGAGAACAAGAACTTCTTCAACACCCAAGGTTCCGGTTTCCTGCTCACCGTCATGGCCGCGGTGTTCATCGGCGGCACCTCGATCTTCGGCGGCAAGGCGACGATCGTCGGCTCGTATGTCGGCGCCTACATCATCGGCATGATCGAGGCCGGCCTGGTCGCGACCGGCATGCAGGGGTTCTGGGTCCGCGCCGTGGTCGGCCTCGTGTTCCTCGCCGCGGTGATCTTCCACCTGACGATGGAAGACCCCGCCCGCCTGCGCCGTCTGCGCCACCTCCACCTCCCCGGCCGATTCCAGCGGCGGCCGACGCCGCCGGCACCGGAGCCGCCCTAGCTCGACCGGACCTGCGGGAGCCGACCGTGACCGGATCCCTTGTCGCTCAGCCCCGCGGGGCGACCGACAGGCCGCGGATCCGGTGGCGCCCGATCAGGTCCGCGACGAGGCCCGAGGCCTTGGCCTCCTCGACGAAATCGTGGAGGAACACGGCGCCGGCTTCGTTCGCCTTGGCGGTGCCGACCGCCTGCTGCACGGCGGTGAACTTGCCGTCGAGGATGCGGGCCCCGGGGAGCTTCTCCACGTCCTGCAACAGGCGCGGGCGGAGGCCGGCCAGCGCGTCGAGCCGGTCGGCGACGAACAGCTCGTAGGACGCATCGAGGCTGGGGGCGCGCACCAGCTCCGCGCTTTGGAGGTGGCGGGTGAGCCAGAGGTCGTAGGCGCTCCGGGCCGCGATCGCGATCCGCACGCCCGGTCGGTCGACCTCGTCGATCGACCCGATCGGCGAGTCCGCGGGCACGAGGTAGGTCGCCTCGATCTCGGCATAGGCGGGCGAGAACGCGATGGTCTCGGCGCGCGACGGCTCGGCTGCGATCAGGCCGACGTCCCAGACGTCCTGGCCGGCGGCGTCGGCGAGCTCGCCCGGACGCGCATAGGTCACGTAGGCGACCGGCACGCCCAGGCGCTCCGCGATCGCGCGCGCCATGTCGGGGGCGACGCCTTCGGGCTCGCCCGCGGCGCTCTTGCCGCTCACCAGGAGGAAGTTGGAGAGGTTGATGGCGGCGCGCAGGACGCCGGTCGGGGCGAGCTCGGCGACGGCGGCTTGCGACATGACGAGGACCCCCTTGCGCGGCTGCGGTCCCGCGATCGTAGTGTGGCGGCGCGGCGGTCGGCAAGCCGGCAGCCCATCTCGGCCTCCACGGACCGCTCCGGGAGCGCCGCCGTGGTCGCGGATGCCCGGGACGGCGGCTCGCGGTGACCTTGCGTCAAAGCGCTTGACCGGGTCATCCGAGAAGGTATGAGCCACGCAGGGAATTGCCTGTTTACGGTTCGTTAAGAAACCAGAAGTAGATCAACGGCGCGATCGTCACTGGGAAGCCCGACCGCATGCCGCTGTTCCCGACCCGCCGCCAGCTCGGCCGGATCGCCCTGGCCGGCTGCCTCGCTCTGAGCGCGCTCGCCCTGCCGGCATCACCCGCGAGGGCGGCGGCCGGACTCACGCCGGAGGACCCGCCGGCGGCGGACGTCGGCTCGGGCGGGCAGGGCCAGGATCTCGGGCCGGCGCTCGAGCCGGGGCGCGCCGCGCGCATCCGGCGGATCATCCCCGATCCCGACCAGGCCTGCCTCGCCGCGGGCGCGCATGCCGCGGCCACCGCGCCCCAGATCGCGATCGAGCATGCGGCGGCTGCCCTCGCGGTCAGCCCCGTCGGAGCGTGGCTGCTGCGCAAGGCGAGCGCGAGGCAGGTCCTGGTCTGCCTCGACGCCGCCACCGCGCTCGCCGCCTACTATCGCGCCGAGCTCCGCCTGATCGGCCTACAGGCCGCGCTCGGGACCGCCGCCAAGGCGGTGTTCCTGGCCCATGAGCTGGCCCACGTCCTGCAGCACCCGGCCTACTCCAACGACCGCAGCTTTCCGGTGGAGGACCTGCTCCTGATGCACCGGATGCGGGAGGCGACCGCCGAGGCGATCGCGACCCGGGTGCTCTGGCAGCTGCGGGCGGCCGGCCGGCCCGAACCCTGGCAGGCGAAGCTCGCGACCGGCTATCGCGACATCGCGCGCG
>DASUSF010000502.1:0-14534 GCA_036375275.1 Geminicoccaceae bacterium
CGTGGTAGGCGAGCGCCGCGACGGCGTCGTCCGCCGCCGGCACGAAGAAGCCGTCCGGGGAGACCTCACGCCGGTCCAGGAGGGCACGCTCCCAGGCCGGGTCGAGGTACCGGTCGCCGACGCGCCGGAAGCCGAAAACGACGTCGCGGTTCCCGATCCGGATGACGAATTGACCGCCCCAGCGCGGGACTTGGCGGAGCAGCGGGCGGGCGTTGGTGACCGCGATCAGCTCGATGTAGTTGTCGGTGAGGAGCTCGACCGCCTCGCCCACCCGCGCGTGCGCGCCCTCCTGCAGGGTCTCCGCCCCGCTCAGGACGACGTAGTCGACCGAGTAGTCGAGCGCGGCGAACAGCTCGGCTGCGGACGTCCACCCCGGGGCGCCGCTGAGGTCCCGCCGGACGGGGCGGATCACGCCGTCCCAGGCGCCGGGGTTCCGCTCGAGATACTCGCGCACGCCGACGCCGAGCAGCAGCATCAGGTCGCGCGCCGCCTCGGCCGCGGTGTCGGAGCCATGCACCAGATGGCCCGGCCCGGTCCAGCTCCGATAGCGGACCTTGGCATCGAACAGGGTCGTGTTGACGACCGCCGGGCCATGCAGGGTCTCGCGCATCTCGTAGCGGGGCGCCCGGTCGACCGCGGTCACGACGAGGAGCGGCCCGTTGCCCTTCCGCAGCCGGACATTGCGATAGGGGGGCACCAGCCGGCCCCGGTAGAAACGGGAGTAGTTCTGGCGGACGAGCGCCGGCGACCAGGCCACCTCGTGCACGCGGCGCACCTCGAGATGGTCCTGGAGGTCGGCGAGGATGGCCTTCTCCTGGCGGCGTGCCGCGGACCAGATCACGACGAGGTGCAGCTCTCCGCCGGCGTCCACCCCATCGGAGGGCAGGCTGTCGGGCGGGCGGGGGACTGACGCGACCTCACGCAGCGGGGTCCCCCGTCCGGCGCGCGACCCCGCGCCGTGCCCGACCTTCCGGCTCAGACCCTCCCGTCCGGGCAGGGACGGCGGCATCGTCAGGCGCTCTCGAGCGCGAGCGGTTGTCCGACCGGTTCGATCCGCGGCAGGATCTCCCGCCGGGCGCGCTGGAGATCCTGGACGAAGTCGATCTCGATCCAGGGCAGCCCGGTGACGTCCTCCCACGCGAGGAGGCCCGGACGGCGGAGGATCAGCTCGCGCACCGCGTCCTCCATCGGCGCCTCGCTCCGTCCGGCCGCGGCGAACGCCTGCATCACCTCGACCAGGGCCGCGCCCGCGGCGGCCGAGAGCTTGATGAAGCCCGGCCATTCCCCGAGCAGGTCGAGCCCGGCGCCGTCGATCAGCTTGCCGAACTCGACCACCTGGCCCCTGCTCACCCCGACCTTGACCGGCTCCTCGCCGGGCTCGAAGTCCCGGTCGAGAAGCAGGCAGTCCCGGCGGGGCGACGCGATCAGGCGGTCGATCAGGCTCGGGTGGTAGAGCACGTCCGCGTCCATGATCAGGACGTCGTCGCTCCCGGTCAGGGCCGCCCGCGCGCACCAGAGCGACAGGATCGAGCCGTGCGTGTAGTCGGGATTGCGCTGCAGCCGGACGAACTCGCCGGCGCCGAGGCGCTCCACCTCGCCCCTGAGCTCGGTCTCGCGGTGGCCGACGACCAGGAGCAGGTGGTCGACCCGGCTCCGCAGGACCTCGATGTGGCGCTCGAGCAGGCTCTTGCCACCGATCCGCAGCAGCGGCTTCGGCGGATGACGGCCGTTCAGGCGACGCCCGACGCCGGCCGCCAGCATGATCGCCCTCATGGCGCGTTGCGCGCCTGGGCGAGGTCGAACACGTCGTTCACGTCCGTGACGTGGCCGGCGACGTAGACCACCTCCGGCCGCTCGCCGAGCGCCATCAGCCGCTGCAGGAGGTCCGCCATGTCCGCCTGCGGCAGGCTGCCGTCGGCGGCCATCGCATCCAGCGCCTCGCCCGCCAGCCGCGCGCCGCGCGCCGACATCTTGAGCATGCCGACCCAGCGCCCGTTCGGGTCCGGCAGATCGCGCCCGATCGCCTCGAGCTCTACCACGGCCTCGTCCATGAACTGCGCGCCGAAGGGCAGGCTGCACTTCACGAGGTCGCTCGCCGGCCTGCCGTTCTCCGCTCGCTGCGGGTCGGCCCGGGAATCGACGACCAGGGCGAAGTCGGCGTCCGACTTCAGGAGGAGCGAGACCAGGAACTCGCGGAACAGGATGTCGCCGTAGCTGACGATGCACGGACCCTCGAGCGCGCTCCGGGCGCAGGCCAGCGATGCGAGCTCGCCCGTGCTCGCCCACTCGGGATTGATCACCTTGGCGACCCCCGGCACGTCGATCGCTTCCGGCTTGTAGCCGGCCACGACCGTGATGTTGCGGATCCCCTGCCGGTTCAGGGCCCCGACCTGGCGCCGGAGCAGAGGCTCCCCGTGCACGTCGAGCATGCACTTCGGACGCTCGCGGGTGAGGCTCGCGAGGGCGTTGCCGCGCGTCGCGGCGAGGATGATCGATCCGACGTGATCGGCCGCCTTCAGGTAGAGCTTCTCCGCCCGGTGCAGCTCGTCGTTGCCGGCGAGCGCGAAGACGTCCCGAAGCGGCGCGACCTTCTCCTCGGCGGTGACCAGGCTCTCCTCCGTCCTCACCAGGCGGCAGACCTCGCGCATCGCCGCGATCGAGGCGCGCAGGTTGTGATTGGCCCAGATGACCAGCGAGACCTCGGCCTGGCGGAACTGCTCGGTCGGGGTCGTGTAGTAGAGCGTCGGCACGATGACCACCGGGCAGCGGTTGTCCCAGTGCTTGCAGAACGTCAGGATCTCGTCGGCGTGGCGTTGCTTGGAATGGATCAGGATCGCGTCGGCGCCGGCGGCGTGGTAGGCCTCGGCGCGCAGCAGCGCCTCGTCCATGGAGCGGCCGGCGATCAAGGCCTCGACCCGCGCGATGATGCAGAAATCATCGTCGGTCTGGCAGTCCTTGCCGGCCCTGATCTTGCCGCAGAACTCGTCGATGTCCGCGAGCGGCTGGAACTCGCCGAGGAACGAGTTGGTCTTCGGGAACAGCTTGTCCTCGATGCAGACGCCGGCGATGTTCCGCGCGCACAGCTTGGTCACCAGCCGCCGGAAGTTGTTGAAATTGCCGTACCCGGTATCGCCGTCCAGCAGGATCGGCAGGTCGGTGCCGTCGGACATGAACTCCAGGACTTCGAGAACCTGGGTCCACGACGCCTCGTTGTTGTCGCGCACGCCGAGCGCGGTCGAGATCGACAGCCCGGACGCCCAGATCCCTTCGAAGCCGGCCTCCTGCACGATCCGCGCGGAGAGGCCGTTGTGCGCCTCCATCAAGAACCGGAGGTCGGGCGCCTCCAGAAGTGCCCGAAGCCGGCTCGCCTTGCTCTGCTGCGCCCCCTCGTGCCCGGGCGCGCGGCGCCGGGTGGCGGTCCTTCCTTCGAGAGTGATCGTCACGCTCCTGTCCTCTGCTGCGATGAATGTTCGACCGACGACGCTTATTTCCCGGCACCCGGACCACGAACGCCGGCATCATTTGCCACGCTGCTGGTGCGATCCTGACCACGAACCGGCCACGTCTCGCGGATCGAATTGATCGACTTATTGTAGCTATATACCGGCCGGAATTTCAATAAACGTTATGAATTCGCTCCGACCTCGCCCCCTTCAACCTTGACGATTACAACAGGTCGCAATGAGCTGTTCGGCCATGTAGCGCGGGCGCACGTTCGAGGTCTACATGGGCACTTGGCTCGCTACGGAACCGGTCGCGTGCTCTCCCTTGCAGCAGGGTGGCGGCTGGCATCGCCCGCGCCGGGGTGCCGCAGAGGCCCGGCCGCCCTGGTCAGGCCGCCGGTCGCACCACGCGCAGGCCGAGGACGCGTCGCAACGTCGTGCGGTTGCGCTTCGGAACCCGCTCGAGCAGCGCCTCGAGCACCCAGACCCCATCGGCGCCGAGCATCAGTCGCGGCGCGGTGTGCAGCAGGACGAGGAGAACGAGGGCGCAGGTCGCGGCGCCACCGCCCAGCACCGCGAGCGGGCCGAAGCCGAGGTCGGTCATCGCCAGGCGCACCAGCCAGACGGGCGGCACGACCAGGCCGGCGAGCGCGAAGCCAGGCGCGTGCGCGAGGAGGAGGTGGCGCAGGCGGATCGCGCTGCAGCTCCGCGCGAGCTGCGCCATCAGCAGGTAGTGGACCAGCTGCGAGAGGACGATGCCGGCGGCGACGCCGGCCAGTCCCCAGAGCTGCCCGACCAGGGCGCCGACCAGGGTCAGGACGGCGTAGGCGCCCTGCCGCCAGGCCATCGGATACACGGCCGCCGTCGCGACCGCGATGCTGCCGGCGACCCGGGAATTGATGCGAAAGAGGAGGCCGAGCGCCAGCACCGCGAGCGGCAGGGCGGCGGCATGCCACTGCGCGCCGAGCAGGACGGCGACGATCTCGACCGCCATGACGGCGATGACGGCGCTCGCCGGCGCCGTCACGAGGTTGGCGAGCGTGACGCCGCGCCGATAGCTGGCGGCGAGCCGCTCCTTGTCGTCCTGGATCTTCGACATCACCGGGAACAGGACCATGAGCACGCCCTGCCCCAGGAACGCCGCCGGCGCCACCGCCAGGTGATGGGCGCGCTCGTAGAGCCCGAGGGCTTCCGCCCCCAGCCAGCGGCCCACGACGAACTTGTCCAGCTCGACGGCGCAGGCGTTGGCGAGGCGCCAAAAGACCAGGCCGCCGCCGAAGCGGACCAGGCGCCCGAGCGCCGGAAGGCTGATGCGGACGCTCTTGGCGTGCGGCTCGAGGAGCAGAAGCAGAACCGTCCGGATCGTCGTCTGCGCGAGGTGAGCGGCCACCAGCGCCCAGAAGCCGAGGCCGAGGACCGCGAGCGCCACCCCGACGACGCAGTAGCCGAGGACGTAGGAGACGAGCGCCGCGCCCGCGATGTGCCGGAAGCACAGGCGACGGCGCAGGAGCATCGAGGCGAGCTCGCCCGCGCCCTCGAGCAGGATCGCCGGCGCGAGGATCACGAGGACCAGCTCCAGCGGCGGCATGCGGAAGAGCGCGGCGAGCGCGGGGGCGGCAAGCGCGATCCCGAGCGACGCCGCGGCGCCGGCGAGGAGGAAGAAGGCGAACGCGCTCGAGACGTCCTCGGGCTGCAGATCCTGCTTCTGGATGATCGCGGCCCCGATCCCGGCGGTCGAGATCGAGGCGGCCAGCCGGACGACCAGCAGCGCTGCTGCGACCACGCCGAAGGCGCCGGGGTCCAAGAGCCGCGCCAGGAGCATGAGCACCAGGATCTGGATCAGGCCCTTCGCGGCCGCGCCGGAAAAGGTCCACAGCATCCCGTCGAGCGCACGCCGCCCGAGGCGCTGCGCCGGAGCGCCGGCCGGCGTGGTCCCGCGGGTGGTCATGGCGCGGGTGACGCAGGTCCGGCGGCGCGCGCGACCGTCCCGCGCCGGCCCCGCGCCTCGGGCCCGGCGGCGCGCTCCTGAAACCAGCGGAGGACCCGGCGCAGGCCTTCCTCGAGCGGGGTGGTCGCCCGCCAGCCGAGCAGCCGTTCCGCCTTGGTGGTGTCGGCGTAGCTGCGCTGCGCGTCGCCGGCGCGCGGCGCGGCGTGGCGCACCGTCACCCGGGGCAGCCCGGCTTCGGCCATCACCTCGACCACGAGGCGCGCCATGTCCGCGACCGTCGTCTCGCGCGCGGTCGCGATCTGGAAGATCTCGCCGCCGATGCCGGGCACCTGGGCGGCCCTGAGGACGGCCCGGACCAGATCGTCGACGAAGATGAAGTCGCGGGTCTGGCTGCCGTCGCCGAACACCTCGAGCCGCTCGCCCGCCAGGGCGCGCCGGATGAAGGCGGCGACGACGCTGGTCTTGCGCTCCGAGCCGGGGCCGTAGACGTTGCCGAAGCGCAGCGCCACGGTCTCGAGGCCGAAGCTCTGCCAGTAGGCGCTGCAGTAGCCCTCGCCGGCGAGCTTGCTCGCGCCGTAGGGCGAGGCCGGACGCGGCGCCTTGTCCTCGTGCAGCGGCGGCTCGACGGCGCCGAGCGGCGCGCTCGAGGAGGCGAACACGAACCGGCGCACGCCGGCATGGCGCGCCGCTTCCAGGCAGTTCAGGGTGCCGATGACGTTGGTCACGCAGTCCCGGCGCGGGTGCTCGACCGACGGCCCGACGCCGGTGTTGGCGGCGAGGTGGACGAGGATGTCCCGCTCGCGCGCGCTCCGGGCGACCAGATCCGCGTCCAGGATGTCGCCGACCACCAGCTCGACCGCGCCGCCGGGCCCGCCGCGGGCGCGCGCCGGACCGCCCGCTTCGTCGACCGGCGCGACGGCGGCGAGCCGCTCCGCCCCGCCGGCCTCGAGGTTGTCGAGGACGCGGATCTCGTGGCCGCCCTCGGCCCGGAGCTGCCGGATCAGGTTGCAGCCGATGAAGCCGCAGCCGCCGGTGATCAGCCAGCGGGTCATTGCACCGCGGCAGCCGGGTTCCAGCTCACCCGGGGCATGATCCGCGCGGGGTCGATGCGCTCGGCGTGCGCGCGGACCTTCTCCAGCATGGCCGCGAGCACCTCGTCGGTCATGAAGTTCGGCTCGAGGCCGAGCTTGATCAGGCCGGTGTGCGCCGGGTTGTAGTAGTGCTGCTCGCGCTCCTTGCGCGGGTTCGGGATGCTCTGGATCCTGATCTCGCCGAGCCCGATGGCGCGTCCGGCGCCGGCGACGCGCTGGGCGAGCTCGCTCACGGTGAACGTCTCGGTGAACTGGTTGAGGATCCGCATCTCGCCGCGCGCGGGCGGGTTCTGCGCCGCGAGCTCGACGCACTGCAGGGTGTCGTTCAGGTTCAGGTAGCCGCGGGTCTGGCCGCCACCGCCGTAGACGGTGAGCGGGACGCCGGCGACGGCCTGGACCAGGAACCGGTTGACCACGGTCCCGAAGATGTCGTCGTAGTGGAAGTTCGGCACCAGCCGCTCGTCGATCTCGCTCTCGGCGGTGGCGAGCCCGTAGACCGGCCCCTGCATGAGATCGGTCACGCGGAGACTGTAGGTCCGCACGTAGAACCACAGCAGGTCGGTGTCGAGAACCTTGGTGGTGTGGTAGAGCGAGCCGGCGGCGCGCGGGTAGAGGAAGCGGTCCCGGCGTCCCTTGTGCTCGATCTCGAGCCAGCCCTCCTCGATGTCGATGTCGGGCGTGCCGTACTCCCCCATGGTGCCGAGCTTGATGATGTGGCATGCGGGGGCGTGCTCGAGACAGGCCCAGATGGTGTTGAACGTGGCTTCGAGGTTGTTGCGGAGCGTCCGCCGCGCGCTGTCGTAGCCGAGCATCGAGAAGGGCGCCGAGGGCTGCTCGGCATAGTGGACCACCGCCTCCGGCTGCACCGCCTCGAACAGGCGCGCCACCGTCGCGTAGTCGGTGCAGTCGCCAATCGTGACCCGGATCTGGTGCCCGGTGTGGGCGGCGAAGATTTCGGCCCGGTCGACCAGGTTCGGGGTCGGGATCAGGGGCTCCGAGCAGGTCTCGAGGGCGATCTGCCGGCGCAGGTAGTTGTCGAGGGTCCAGACCTCGTGGCCGCGGGCGGCGAAATGCATGGCGGTCGGCCAGCCGAGATAGCCGTCCCCGCCGAGGACGATGATGCGCATCGCGGCCTCCTTTCAGCCGTTCAGGAAATCGTTGACGCGGAGATAGTGGCGGAGCTGCTCGCGGCTCATCGGCTCCGTCTTGCTGGAGTTGTAGGCGGAGAGCGGGCGCCGGTTGCGCATCAGCGGATAGCTGTAGTCGATCCGCCGGTGGCAGGACTGGAGGGCCGGGACGATCACCAGGTGGTTCTCGAGCTCGATCGTCCGCCGGATCTCCTCCTCGTTGGTCAGCTCCTCGTACAGCTTCTCCCCCGGGCGGGCGCCGGTGACCCGGATCCGGATCGCCTCGGGGTCGTGGCCGAAGCGCGGCGCCAGCTCCTCGATCATGATCAGGGCGAGGTCCTCGATCCGGCAGACCGGCATCTTGGTGACGAACACCTCGCCGCCCTTGGCCAGGAACATCGCCTCGGTGACCAGGGCGACCGCCTCCGAGAGGGTCATGATGAAGCGGGTCATCTCGGGGTCGGTCAGCGTGAGCGGGCCGCCGGCGGCGATCTGCTGCTTGAACAGCGGGATCACCGAGCCCCGGGAGCCGAGCACGTTGCCGAACCGGCTCGAGGCGAAGATCGTCCGCCCGCTCCGCGACTGCGCGTTGGCGGCGGTCATCAGCCGCTCGGCCATCAGCTTCGACGTCCCCATGACGTTGGTCGGGTTCACCCCCTTGTCCGAGGAGGTGAACAGGACCCGCTCGACGCCGGCGGCGAGCGCCGCCTGGATGACGTTCTGGGTGCCGAGGATGTTGGTCTGGATCGCCGCGCGCGGCGTCCGCTCGCAGAGCCCGACATGCTTGAGGGCGGCGGTGTGGATGACGACGTCGACCGCCTCCATCATGGTGGTGAGACTGCTGAGGTCGGCGATGTCGACCAGCGCCAGCGAGACGTTCTCGTACGCGTCGAACTCGTGCTCGAGGTAGAAGACCGCGCTCTCGTTGTTGTCCATCCCGATCACGGCGCGCGGGTCGTGGGTCACCAGCTGCGCCATGATCTCGCGGCCGATGGTACCTGCGGCGCCGGTGACCAGGATCGCCTTGTCCCGCCAGGGATTTTCGACCAGTCGAGCAAGTTCCGCCACCTCAGGTTCCCTTCATACGGACGATCACGGCGGCCGTCAGCAGCATGATGTAAAAGTCCAGCCAGATGGAGTGATTGCGGACGTAGTAGTAGTCGTAGTAGAACTTCTCGACCTGCTCGACGAACGTCGAGGAATAGGTGTGCCTGACCTGAGCCCAGCCGGTGACGCCGGGCTTCTCCACGAAACGCACGTCGTAGAAGGGGACCTGCACGGCCAGCTGGTCGGCGAAGTGCCGGCGGATCGGGCGCGTGCCGACCAGCGACATGTCGCCCCGGACCACGTTGATCAGCTGCGGCAGCTCGTCCAGGCGGCTCCGCCGGAGGAAGCGCCCCACCCGCGTGATCCGCGGATCGTCGATCGACGCCCAGACCGGGCCCGTCCCCTGTTCCGCGTCCACCTGCATGGTGCGGAACTTGAGGCAGGCGAACGGCGTCCGGAGGCGGCCGAGCCGCTCCTGGACGAAGAAGACCGGACCCGGCGAATCCAACCTGATGGCGGCGGCGATCAGGACGAACAGCGGCAGCGTGAGGAGCAGCGCCAGGCCCCCGACCACGATGTCGACCAGGCGCTTCATGCTCCGGTTCCGCTGTCCCGCGGCGAGAGCCACGAGCAGATGAACCACCGTGCCCGGATCGGGCACCGGCGCCCGGCGCGCGTCCGGCGCCGCCAGAAAATGCGCGAGGCTGCAGACCGGGATGCCTCTGAGCGACAGCTCGATCACCGCGAACGCGACCTCCGGGCGAATGAGATCCCGGCGCTCGCTGATGATCAGCAGGTCGGCGTCGCAGCCGGCAACGAAGGACTCCAGCCGGGAAAAGGTGCGCGACCGGTCGGCCGGCTCGAGCACCGGCTCGGGGCTCGCGCTCCCCGGGTCGTTCAGGAGATGGATTCCGGAAACGACCTGGTCCGGCATGCGGGCCAGCATGCCGCGCACCAGCGGAAGTTCCGCGGCGACGACGATGAGAGCCAAGGAACGGGTGCGCGCCGGACCTGAAATCGGACCCGGCTCCGCCTCATGCTCGATGATCTGGCCTGCTGCGCTCTCTGTCATGATTTTACAATAGTTCCATGATCGTCACCGGGCAATATCCCAGAAGTTCATATTGTGAAGATATGGAATATCGGCCTGATTGTAATTCGCGGCGCGTCTTTCGGAAAACCCGCCGAGCCCGACGAATACATGGAGATACGAGTTCGTTCGGCACCGGGGTGGGGTGACGACGGGTATGATCGTTCCGCTGATCAGTTGGTGTAATAGCGCCGGTTCCGGCTGTAGTAGCTGCCGCCGTCGCTGGCATAGAGCTTGTATTTGCTCATGCGGACGTCGGTCAGCACGCAGCCGGCCAGTTCCGCCTGCATCTGCAGGAGCACGTAGACGGCATGGCTGACCGCCTCGGTATCGGTGCGTCGCCACCGCGCGGCGAGGATGACGCGGTCGGCGAGCCGCGCCGCCGTCCTGGCTTCCGCGACCGCGAGGAGCGGTGCGCTGTCCAGGATCACGAAGTCGTAGGCCTTGCGGGCGGTCTCGATCAGATGCCGCAGCTCGGGGCTCTGCAACACGATGAGCGGGCGGGGCGTGGGCCGGCCGGCGACGATGAAATCGATGCCGGTGCGGGCCTCGTGCTGCACCAGCTCCTCGAGCGTCAGATCGCCCTCCACGTGATCGACCAGGCCACCGACCCCCCGCCTGCCCCCGCTGAGGCGCTGGCTCAACGCGGGGCGTCGCAGGTCGAGGTCGATGAGCAGGACCTTGAAGCCGGAGCTCGCGGCCGCCACCGCGAGCGCGAGCGAGAGCGTGCTCTTGCCCTCCTCGGGCAGCGCCGACGTGATCAGGACCGCGGGCGAGCGGTAGCCCTCCGGGGACAGCTGCAGCCCCATCAGGAGCGACCGCCCGGATTCGGCGAACTCGGACATCGGCCGCTCGACCATGTAGCGGGCGACGTTCCGGCGCGCCCTGCGGTTGGGCAGCCGCGGCATCAGCCCGAGCACCGGCACACCCAGGGACTGCTCCAGGGCGGCGGCGCTCCGCACCCGCCGGTTCAGCCGCTCGAGGACCAGGGCGAGGAAGCCGCCGAACGCCGAGGAGAGGGTGAAGCCGATCATCGCGAACACCCGCGGCCCCGGCGTGCTCGGCTGCTCGGGCGGCACCGCCTGCGAGATGATCCGCGCGTCCGGCAAGAGCACGCTCTCCCGCTCCTGGGTGTCCTTGAAGCGGCGGAGCAGCGCCTGGTAGTGCTGGCGCGTCGCCTCCGCCTCGCGCTCGAGCTCCCTGAGGCGCAGCTCGTCCTGCTGCACCGCGCCCTGGTCCCGCTCGAGCCGGGCGAGATCGGCGGCGAGCGTGCTCTCGCGGTGAGCGAGCACGGCGACCTCGTCCTCCAGGTTGCGGATGGCGCGGTCGATCTCCTGGCGGATCTTGGCCCTGACCTCGTCGATCTGCACGCGCACGTTGACCATGGTCGGGTGCCGCTGGCCGTAGGTCTGGGCGAGCTCCGCCTGCTGGCGCAGCAGCTGCGCTTCCTGGCTGCGCAGCGTGCCGATGAAGTTCGTGTCCAGGGTTTCCGCGAGCGCGTCGAAGCTCCCGCCGCCGCGGCTGTCGCGGGCGCGCCGGAGCCGCGCCTCCATGGCCACCTGTTCGGCCCGGAGCGCGATCAGCTGCCGGTTGACCTCGACCAGCTTCTGCTCGTTGAAGGTGCGCCCGGCGGGGCCGTACACACCGAGCGAGGCGCGGTAGTCGGCGACCGCCTGCTCCGCGGCGGCGACCGCCTCGCGGAGCTCCTCGACGCGCTCCCCGAGCCAGTCGGCGGCCTGTCCCGCCTGCGCCCGCCGCTGGTCCAGCTGGGTCTGGACGTAGGAGCCGGCAACGGCGTTCGCGACCTCCGCCGCCGCCACCGGGTCGGGATCGGTGTAGCTGATGGTGATCACGTAGGCGTGCGCGGCCCGGCGCACCTCCAGGCCGCTCCGGAAACGGTCGACCAGCGCCCGGCGCGCGGTGTCCGGCTCCGAGGGCGCCACGGCCGCGGCGTCCACGGGGGCGGCATCCTGGGCGAGGCCGGCCGCCACCAGCCACGTCTCGGGCACGTAGGCGGCGAGTTGGCGGAGCGGCTCCGGCAGGCCGAGCAGGAAGCCCGCGACCCCGCCCGGCCCGGCCACAAGCTCGGGCTCGGGTGCCGGCGCCGGCGGCTCGACCGGCGAAGCCTCGGGCTCGAGGCGCCCGAGGTCGCGCATCACCGGCTCGAGATGGGTGCGCGACGTGATCAGGGCGATCTGCGTCTCGAGCACCTCGGGGCTGACGGCGGCAGGAGCCTCGGCCGCCCCCGGAATCTGCACCAGCTGGCCGTCGAGCGGATCGATCACCACCGCCGCCGTCGCCGTGTACTCGCGCTCGACATGATGCCCGGCCAGCGTGGCCAGGACGGTGCCGACCGCCGCCACGACGATGATCAGCGGCAGCCGCCGGCGCAGCATCGCGAAGATCTCGCGCAGCGTGATGCCTTCGCCTGCCTCTCTTTGGAGAGCCGGCGGCATCAAGCTGAGCTGGCTGCGTCGTTCTGCGGTCAGCAAGGGAAGGGGTGCCCGTCGATTGTTGAAGGCAGAATAACGTTAATCCCGACAAAAATAAAGAAAGCTGAAGGTTGATGTAGTTCAGCTTACGGGACAACCTCACGTTTCTTAGGTGCTTGGTCCGGCCGTTGCTTCGTCAAACCATCGGGATGATGTTCTGTAGACCGCGCTGGGATATAGCTATGGTTGTGTCAGCGTTGCTTGATTCGGGCACCTCTGCCCAGTATCCTGATGATCATGTTCGCATCCCACGCGCTCACGGCATCTCACGCGGTCTCTCCGGCCTGGCCGTTCCTCGGCCTCGGCGCCTACCTGGTCACGAGCATTTTTTACGTCTTCCCGAGCGGAACTCCGCAGCCGGCGGACTTCCTGCTGGTCCTGGTGATCGTGAGCACGCTGCTGGTCGCATGGGCGCGCCTGCCCGACGACCCGATGCTGTACCTCGTGGCAGGCCTGATGGTCGCCTGGATCCTCCTCGTCAACGCGATCTGGTTCCTCCTCACCGGCGATTTCGTCTTCCTGAAGAAGACCAGCTTCTACGTTTACAACCTGCTCGTGTTTCTCTTCGTGATCGCGGCCGGCTTCCATGACTGGGAGCGCCTCCGGAAGGTCGTCTGGTGGGCGTGCGTGCTCGCCCTCCTGGCCCAGGTCGGCTGGATGGAGCTGTTCCCGGACGCGACCCGCCGGGCCACCGGGACCTTCAACAATCCGAACCAGCTCGGCTACTGGGCGCTGCTCCTCATGGCCTGCATGGCGGTGGTCAAGGGGCGCGAGGGGCTGGGCGCGCTGGACGTGCTCGCCCTCGGCGCCGGGCTCTACGTCACCGCGCTGTCGCTCTCGAAGGCGGCGTCGATCTCGGCGATCGTGCTCCTCGCCTGCATCGGGGTCGCGTCGGGCCTGCGCCGCTCGGCGGGCCTCCTGCTCTGCGCCGCCCTGGTGCTCGGGCTCGCCTTCCAGATGGCGACGGGCAGCCTGGTCGACCGGATCGCCGCGCTCGAGCCGGTCGAGGCGCTCGCCCAGCGCCTCGAGAGCATCGGCCGGCAGCGCGACGATTCCTTCCTGGCGCGCGGCTATCCCCGCCTGATCGAGAACCTCGAGCACCTGGCCTTCGGCGCCGGCGAAGGATCGTTCGACCGGCTGAGCGAGGACGGGAGCAGCAAGGAGTTCCACTCCACCCTCGGCAACCTCCTCATGTCCTATGGTGTCCCGGGCGTCGCGCTGTTCACGGCCCTGATCGTGGTGGTGGGCGCCGCCGCGCCCCGGAACCTGCTCTATCTGATGCCGATCATGCTTTACGGGCTCACCCACATGGGGCTGCGCTTCTCCCTGTTCTGGGTGTTCCTCGGCCTCGCCTACGCCCAGGGCCGCTACGCCAGGCCGGCTGCCGGCGACCTCGGAGGCGAGATGCAGCCCGGGCCCGCGTCCTGGGCCGCGCCCGAACCGGAGCCCGCCGCGGGGTCGGCGCCGGGCGCGCCCGGCACGATCCGAAGCGACACTTCCGGGGATCCGCCATGATCGGGCAGACGCTCAAGGACCTCTACACGGGACCGAAGGCCGAGCAGGAGCGGCGGCTCGACTTCTTCGTCTACGCGATCTACCGGCCGCTCTCGTTCGCGGTGACGCCGACCTTCCTCGGCGTCGGCGCCACGGCGACGAACGTCACCGTCCTCAACCTCGTCCTCGCCTGCCTGATGCCGGTGGTGGCGGTGGCGGCGCCGGACCGGGCCCATCTCTGGCTGGCGCTGATCACGCTGTCCTGCATCGTCCTGGACTGCGTCGACGGGAACATCGCCCGGGCGACCGGGTCGACCAGCGCGCTCGGCCAGTACCTCGACTCGTTCGTCGGCAAGGCCTACTTCATCCTCCTGGTCGCCGCGCTCGCCATCGTCGCCGCGCGCGAGGTGCCGGAGGTCGCGCCCGGCTACTGGCTGGTGGGCGCGCTCGGGGCCGCCGTGCTGAAGATCTGGAGCCGCGAGTCCCGGGCCTACTGCAGGCTGAACCTCGCGGCCGAGCCGGTGGCGTTCGGGGCGGGCCCGGTCGGCTGGAAGAACATCCTGTTCTCCGCCGCGAAGCTGGTCCCGTTCGGCGTGCTGGCGCTCGGGTCGCTCGGCCTGACCTTCGTCCTGCTCGCCGGGCTGCTCCTGATCAACGCCGCGGCGTTCGTCTACACCCAGCGCAGGATCTTCCGCCAGCTGTCGGGCTCCCGCCCCGGCTTCGCGGCGCCGCGCGTGGTGGTGGAGCCCTGAGGGCGGACGAAGGCGGGTCGAGCAGCGTCGGCAGCCGGGCGCGCAAGGAA
>DASUSF010000503.1:0-9398 GCA_036375275.1 Geminicoccaceae bacterium
GGCGCGTAGAAGGCGATCCGGCCGGTCAAGCGGCCCGGTCCCGGGCTGCGCCCAGCACGGCGCGCAGCTCCGCGGCGAGCCGGTCGAGTCCCGGCGCGGCCGCGAACCGCTCGACCACCGTCCGCCGGGCGGCGCGGCCGAGCGCGAGGCGCCGCTCGGGATCCCGGATCAGGGTCTCCAGCGCCTGCCGAAGCGCATCCGGATCCTCGCTCCGGACCAGGAGCCCGTTGCTGCCGTGCTCGATCAGCTCCGGGACCGCCGCGACGTCGCTCGCCACCAGCGCAAGCTCCTGGGAGGCCGCCTCCATCAGCACGTTGGGCAGGCCGTCGCGGTCGCCGTCCGCGGCGATCCGGCTCGCCAGCACGCACAGGTCGGCGCCCCGGTACGCGTCCAGGACCTCCGCCTGCGACCGGGCGCCGTGCCACGTGATCCGGTCCGCGATCCCGAGGTCCCGGGCCAGGCGCTCGAGGTCGGCGCGGCCGGGCCCGGCGCCGATGTGCGCGTAGCGCCACGCGAGCTCCCGGGGCAGGCGCGCCAGGGCCTCCAGGAGGACGTCCAGCCCCTTCTTCGGCACCAGCCGGGCGACCCCGAGAAGCCGGACCGGGTGCGCCGGATCGCGACCGTCGGGGCCGCCGCCGCGCCCCGGCGCCGGGAACCGGGCGGGGTCGAGCCCGTGGTGATTGAGCAGGACCCGGGCGCCGGGGGCGAGGGCCTGGAGATGGTCCCGGCCATGGCGGGTGCAGGTGGTGACGAAGCGGCTGGCGAGCAGCTTGTCCCGCTTCTCCCGCGCGGGCGTGATCCAGAGGTCCTTGGCGTGCGCGGAAAGGCAGAGCGGCCGGTCGGTGAGCGCCGCGGCGTAGCGGGCGACCGAGGCCGGGGTGTGCAGGTAGTGGCCGTAGATCAGGCCGACCTCCGCCGGCAATTCGGCGGCGAGCACCAGCGCCTGGCCGAAGCGGCGGCCGCGGTTGGGCGTCGGGTCGCGCCGGACGTCGGCCAGCCAGAGCCGGCGCACGCCCTCATAGGTCGAGCTGCGCCGGACCGACCGCCACGCACGCCAGACCCGCAGCGGCTCGTCCCTCAGATACTCGGGCAGGTAGAGGATCGGGGCGCGGATCTCCTGATGGACCGGGTGGACCGCCGGGTCGGTCGGGTGGCGCAACGAGACGATGACGAGGTCGAGGCCGCGCCGCTCGAGCCCGAGCAGCTCCTGGGCGATGAAGGTCTCGGACAGTCGCGGATAGCCCTTGACGACGACCGCGATCCGGCTCCCGGGCGGGCTCGGCATCGGCTCATGCGTAACGCGGCACGCGTTCCTCCGCCCGGACGTCGAACCAGGGCGCGGCGAGCTCGACGATCCGGTCGAGGCCGTCGAGCAGGCCCGGCACCCGCTCCTGGGCCGGCGCCGGCCAGTCCGGCAGGGCCTTCAGATGCCGCGCCATGATCGCCGGATCGCGCGTGCCGTCGTCGGCCAGCATGCGGACCAGGCCGAGCTGCTCGGCCCGGGCGGTGCGCAGGTACTGCTCCTGCCGGGGCTCGGTCCGCGGCACGATCAGCGCCGGCTTGCCGAAGGACAGGATCTCGCAGAAGGTGTTGTAGCCGCCCATCGCGACCACGCCGGCGGCCTTGTCCAGCAGGCGCTCGATCCGCGCGTCGAAGGTGATCGTCCGGACCCGATCGAGCTTCGCCGCCCGCGCCTGGCACGCCAGGCGGTGCTCGAGGGTCATGAACGGGCCGAGCACCAGCAACGCGCCGTGCGGGATCGACGGGTCGGTCTCGTACGCGCTCAGCACCCAGTCGACCAGGGTCTCGCCGTCGCCGCCACCGCCGGTGGTGACCAGGATGTAGGGCGATTGCGGCAGATCATCCTGCTCGAGCGCGACCAGCGGGCTGTCGGGCAGGAGGCGGCGGAGATAGCCCGTGAAGTGGACCTTGGACGCGAGCGGCCGCAGGCCCGGCAGCTCGACCAGCGGGTTGAAGATCGCCGGCAGGCCATAGACCCAGATCTCGTCGTACAGGTCGTACAGGGCCGGGAACACGTTCTTGCGCCGCCATTCCAGCAGCAGGCTCTTGGGCTCGTCCATGACGTCGCGCAGACCGAGCACGAGCCGGGTGCCGCGGTCCTTGAGCAGCTGGAGCGTCTCGCGCACCTCGCCGCGCAGCCCGAGCGGCTCCTTGTCGACCAGGAACAGGTGCGGATCGAAGATCTCGGCGGTGTGGCGGATGATCGAGCTGCGAATCTCGAGCGTCTGCTCGACCGCGATCTGCAGCTGGAGCGGGCCGTACTCGCCGTTCCTGAGCTTGATCACGCCGGGCACGCGGACGAAGTCGACCCGGGACTTGAACTCGAAGCTGCCGATGATCGGCGAGCCGGACAGGATCAGCACCGACAGGTGCGGGAAATGCTCCACCAGATGGTGCGCGATCGCCCGGCAACGGCGCAGGTGCCCGAGGCCGAAGCTGTCGTGGCTGTAGATGAGCAGGCGGGCAGGCGTTTCCATGGCCGGGCTCGTGGCGGCCGCGATCGGGCGGCACTATGGCAGCCGCATGATGGCCGCACAAGCGAGGCTCGAAACGCCCGGCGTGGCTGGCCGGGCGGCATCCCGGAGCCAGGCCGGCGGCCGGCGGGCCGGCGGCGCCAGCGCCCGGCGCAGGCGCTCCAGCTCGCTCCGTCGCCTCGAGTCGCCATGGCCGAGGAGCCGGCAGGCCTCGGCGCCGACCGTCATGGCATCGACCGGACGATCGCCGAGCGGCGTGCGCCGGAGGATCAGGTCGTCGAGGTGCACGACCGATTCCTCGACCGCGATCCGTCGCAGCAGGTCGAGCCCCTGGCCGCGCAGCCACCGGCGGATGGCAAGGTCGTCGACCCCGAAGGCCCGCCGCGGCCGGGCGAAGTCGCCGAGCGGCAGCGCGCGGGCGGCGCCCGCCGCCAGCCGGAGCGTTCGATCGGCCACCGCCCGGGTCATGGTGACCCCGGTCCCGACGACCGCGAACAGCCCGCGCGGCCCGCCGTTCCGACCGGCATCGACGATCGCCGGCCGCCGGAGCGGGGTAAGCAGCCCGGATCCCGCGCCGGGCAGCCGCCCTGCGAACATCCGGACCACGTCGGCCTCGCCGAGCGCGAGGCCGGGCACCGCCCGGTTGATCAGGCCGAGGAAAGCGCGAGCGGCATCCGGGCCCGGGCGCCCGCCCGCCTGCTCCCGGGTCGCGGCGGTCCCGGCGAGGATCCGCTCCCCCAGCGGCAGCAGGAAGAGGGGCGCCTCCGGCATCTCGGGAACGTCCAGGGCCAGGGCCGTGCGGGACGCTGGCGCCCGCTCGAGGAGAACGTTCCAGGCGGTGAAATGCGGCGGCATGCAGACGGTGGACCGGCCCAGAAGGTCGGCGGTCCAGGGGCCGGCAGCGGCGATCACGAGCGGCGCGCGGAAGCGTCGGCGTTCGCCGCCGACGTGGTCGACGGCGTCGACGCCCCGCACCTTGCCGTCGTCCATCACGAGGGCGCCCACCTCCACGTAGTTGAGCGCGACCGCGCCCTGCTGGCAGGCCCAGCGCAGCGCCTCGATGCCCAGCCGGGGCCCCGCCGGAGCCCAGGACCCGGTCCAGGCGAGGCCACCCGTGAGTCCGTCCCGCGCCGCCGTCGGCCAGGCCTCGATCACCTGCTCGGACGGCAGGATGGCGGGCTGCGCCGGGTCGTCCTGCTCGCGCGGTCGCAGGCGCCCCAACATCCGGTCGAGCGCGAGCGCCCGGCGGAGCGCACGGGCGTGGCGCCCCCCGGGTCCGTGCACCGGCATGACGCACGGCAGGGGTTGGACCAGCTCCGGGAAGTTGCGCCCCCACCAGGCATGCTCGCCGCTCGCCCGCGTCGCGCGGCCGATCTCGAACGCCGCGAGCTCGCGCAGCCCGCGATCCAGCAGTCGAAGACCGACATCGGTGGTCGCGCCGGCGAAGTCCGCCCGCTCGAGCACGAGCGGACGCAGCCGCCGGCGGGTCGCCTCGAGGGCGAGCATGATGCCCTGCATGCCGCCGCCGATCACGATCAGGTCGAAGACCTCGGAGGCGGCGCCGTCCGGATCGCGACGGATGAATCCGCTCATGCGCGGCGAACGGCCCGGAACCCCGGGGCGCGCCGCATCAGCCGCGTTCCGGTCGGTGGAGCACGCGGGCGATCGGCAGGGCACAGCCCGCAGCCGTCGTCCGCTCGTGCGACCAGGCGAAGGCCCGGAGGGCGGGCCCCCCGGTGGCTGCAAGCGGCCTCGCCCGGCGCCGGACCTCCTGATACGTGGCCTCCGGCACCGCCCAGGCGTTCTGGAGATCGCGCTCCGAGAAGATCAGGATGCCGTCGGGCGCGCAGCGCATCACCCGGCCGAGCGACGCCGGCTCGCTGATCATCGTCGCGCCGGTGCGCGGATCGCGGGAGAACTCCGAGAAGGCGTCGGAGTCGCTGAGCCGCGACGCGCTGACGACGACGTCGGCCCGGCCGAGCGCCGCGAGCGCCGCGAGCTCGTCGCTCACGACCACGACCGAGGCGGCCGCGACCAGCGGTCGGAGCTCCGGCGCGGCAGCCCACCATTCCCCGGAGATCCGACCGGTGCCGTCCGGCTGCTCGCCCTGGGCGAGGTCGACCGCCAGCTTGAACGGCGCGCTGCCGGCGCTGAGCGCGAACGCCAGCGCGGCGAGCCCGGCGGCCAGGCCCAGCGGCGCGGCCGGAAGCGCCGGCGCGAAGATGCGCCGGACCCGCTTCGCGAGGTCGCGGATTGCCGCCACGCAGCCGCCCGCCAGGGTCGCGATCGCGATGCCCCAGATCGTGAACAGGAAGGGCAGGACGTAGAACAGGTAGCGGTCGTCCTTCATGCCACCGAGCGAGCCGACCGCGAACCCGGTGCCGAAGATCAGGACGCAGAGGCTCGCCGCGCGCGGGCGTGCCGCCAGGGCGGCGAGGACCGCGACGCCGGTCAGCGGCCAGAGCACCGGGTACTGCTGCGCGAGCCGGAAATGATAGAAGTGGACCTGGTTCTGGTACTCCCTCGCCCAGAGCGGCGTGTGTCGGAGCTCGTGGACCAGGCGGGCGACGAGCCCGCCCTCGAGCGCGAGGGCCGCGGCGCCGCCGAGCGCCACCAGCCCGCCGGCGGCCAGAAGGAGGTGCGCCGGGCGCCCGACCCGGAGCCGCCGCCACATGGCAGGGGCGGCACCGCCCGCGAGCCACAGGGCGAGCCCGAGCCCGCCGACGACGGTCAGGACCTGGAGGTGGAACGCCACCGGCCATGCGAGGACCGCGAACAGCCCGGCGGCCACCCGCGTCGTCCGGGCCGCGGCGGCATCGAGCACGTGAAAGACGGCGATCACAGCGAGCCAGAAGACCAGCGCGTGCAGCGTGTAGAAGCGGGCCAGCTGCGACAGCTCGACCGCCAGCGGCGAGAGCGCCATCAGCAGGCCTGCGGCCCAGGCGGCGCCAGGACCCGCGACGGCGCGGACCCAGAGGAAGATCGCGCCAACCAGCCCGATCCCGGCAGCGAGCGCCGGCAGCCGCGCAGCCGGCATGCCGGGGCCGAGCGTCTCGAGGCTCAGCCCGACCAGGATGGTGAACAGGCTGGCGCGCTCGTAGACCCCGCCCGCGATCCGTGGCTCGCCGGTCGAAAGCCAGCCCTCGGCCGCCAGCAGATGATAGAGCTCGTCGATGTGCGGCGCGGCGTCCAGCCACGACAGCCGGACGGCGAGCGCGAGCCCGCAGAGCAGCAGGGCCTGCAGGGCGACGCCGGCCCGCGCTCCGTTGAGCGCGATGGGCCGGAGGACGGGAGCGGCGCCCGTCAGCGCGTGCATGCGCGCCCTCCCCGCCACCCTGGCCGGGGAACGTCCGCCGGCGACCGCGCGCGGCTGCGCCCGGCGGATTGACGATCGGTCTGGTCCAAAGCCACGGGTGTCCTCTCCGGGCGCGCCTGAGCAACCGGGCCTCTTCGACCCCGGTCACAGAGTGCCCATGGACAGGCTTAAGGATTCGGAAAATATCATAGTTAATTCAGCATCTTAGTACGTCCCCAACCGGTACGGCTTCGGGCCCTTTTCTGGCACCATCCAGGCCATCGTCGGGGCCGGCGCCGGTCATGGCTGCCGGTCGTCGAGGTCCGGGACGGCACCCCGAGGTGACCGGCCGCGTGGCCTCCCCCACCCCGGATGCGCCGCCGTTGCCCTCGCCGCGGCGGGCCGCCCACCGGCCAAAGGATCTGGACCATGAAGGTCGCGCTCTGCATCCCGACCTGCCGGCGGCCCGTAGGTCTTGCCCGCCTGCTGCGCTCGATCGAGACGCTTCGCCTGCCCTACGGCGTCGATCCGGTGCTGGTGGTGGTCGACAACGATCGGGACGGTTCGGCACGGGTCGCGGCCGAAGAGGCGGCCAGCTTTCTCGGCTGGCCGCTCCGCTACCGGGTCGAGAGCCGGCGCGGCGTCTCGTTCGTGCGCAACACCGCCCTCGACCTGACCAGGGACTGCGAGCTGATCGCCTTCATCGACGACGACGAGGCGGCGGAGGCCGACTGGCTGGCGGAGCTGCTCCACGCGCAGCGGGCGAGCGGGGCCGCCGCCGTCACCGGGCCGACGCTGCCGGTCTTCTGCGGCCCCGGCCCGAGCTGGCTCCGGACCGGGTTCGACCTCTGCCGCCTGCGCCCGAAGCCGGGCGCGCGGATGCGCGAGTTCGCGACCTGCAACCTCCTCCTCGACCGTCGGGTGATCGAGGCCGAAGGGCTCCGCTTCGACGAGGAGCTGAGCCTGATCGGCGGCGAGGACACGCTCCTCGCCTTCGAGCTCGACCGCCGCGGCCACCGGATCGTCTGGGCCGAGAGCGCGCTGACCTACGAGTTCATCCCGCAGAGCCGGATGAACCTCCGCTGGCTGCTCCGCCGCTGGTACCGCACCGGCAACACCGAGGCGGTGCTGGTCATGCGCCTCCGCCGCGGCGCCGTCGGCCGCGCCGCCGGGATCGCGGGCGGGATCGCCCGCCTCGGCCTCGGCACGCTCGACCTGGCCGTGGCGCTGCCGATCTGCCTGCTCGGCTCCCCGGGGCGGGCGCTCCGCCGCCTGTACACGGTGGCTCGTGGCGCCGGCATGATCGCCGCGATCTGCGGCCGGCAGCACCGGGAGTACGCCGTGGTGCACGGCGGTTGAGCGGCCCCTCCGACATGAGCGTCTCCAAGCGCCTCTTCGCCGGCAGCCTCTGGTGCGTGCTCGACGGCTGGAGCACCGAGATCGCGAACCTCGCGATCTTCCTGGTCATGGTGCGTCTGCTCGGGCCGGAGGAGTTCGGCCTGATCGCGATCGCGCTGGTCTTCACCTCGGTCGGCACCGAGCTGTTCGGCTTCGGGGTCAGCCAGGTGCTGATCCAGCGGCGGGACCTTTCGCCCGCTCTCGCCGGCACCGTGTTCTGGCTGATCGCGGGCCTGGTGGGCGCGCTCGCGCTCGCCCTCCTGACGTTCGCGCCGGCGCTCGCCAGCCTGTTCGGCGCCCCGGATCTGGCCTGGCTGCTGCGCTGGCTGTGCCTCGGTGCCCTGCTGCACGGCTTGAGCGCGGTGCCGCTCGCGATGCTCACCCGCGCGCTCCGCTTCGACGTGATCGCCAAGCGGTCGCTGGCCATGATCGTCGCCGGCGGCGCGGTCGGGATCACGCTCGCCGCCCAGGACTTCGGCGCAGGCGCGCTGGTCGGCCTGCACCTGAGCCAGGCGCTGGTCAGCACCGTCATCCTGTTCGGGGTGACGCGCTACCGCCCCCCGCTCCGGATCGTGCCGGAGCACCTCCGCGACGTCCGGCGCTACGTCCTGGGCGTGATCGGCAACCGGGCAGTCGGCCTGTTCGACGAGCGCGCGGCGCAGTTCGTCATCGGCCTCATGCTCGGGCCGGCCGCGGTCGGCTACTACAACGTCGCGATGCGCCTGATCGAGATCCTGACCCGGATGTTCGTGATCCCGATCAACCAGGTGGCGATGCCCGCGATCGCCCGCCTCCAGAGCGATCCGGCGCAGGTCCGCGGCATCCTGAAGGGCGGGATCGCGATCGCGAGCCTGGTCAGCTGCCCGGCGTTCCTCGGGACGGCGGTGGTCGCGCCGGAGCTGGTGCCGCTCGCGCTCGGCGAGGTATGGCTGCCCGCGGTCCTGGTGCTCCAGATCCTGTGCCTGCGCGGCATCGTCTGGCCGGTGATCCTCTACGGACAGTCGCTGCTGTTCGGGCTCGGGCGGCCGGGACGCCTGCTCCGGATCAACCTGATCGACCTCGCGCTGAACGTCGCGACCCTCACGGTGGCGGCGCCGTTCGGGCTGGCCGCGGTCGCGCTCGCCTCGAGCCTCCGGGTCCTGCTGCTCCGCTGGCCCCTCCTCGGGCACACCATCGGCCAGCTCACGGGTCTCGGCCTCCGGCGGCAGGCGGCCCTGCTCGGGCGCGCCCTGATCGCGGCCGGCCTGATGAGCGGCGTCCTCCTGATCTTGCGCGAGTACCTCACGCTGCGCTTCGCCGACCTCACGACGCTCGCCATGATGATCGCCGCCGGCGCGGCGCTCTACGGCCTGATCGTGAGCCGCGCCTACCCCGGCCTCACCCTCGCCTTCCAGCAGCTCGTCGTCTGCCTGCTCCGCTCGCGCCGCGCCGCCGGGACCCGGGGGAACCCGCCGGACCACGCCCCTTCGTCCGCCGGCGCCGAAGCAGCGGCCTGATCTCGGAGAGACCGGGATGAGCTCATCGCCACCCTGCCCGCGGGTGTCCGTCCTGATCGCGGCGCACGACGCGGAGGCCTGCCTGCCGCGTGCGCTCCGCTCGGTCCTCAGCCAGAGTGTCGAGAACCTCGAGGTCATCGTGGTCGACGACGCGTCCCGGGACCGGACGGCAGCGCTGGTCGAGGACGTCGCGGCCCGGGATGCGCGGGTCCGGCTGATCCGGAGCGCGCGCAATCTCGGCCCGGGCGGGGCCAGGAACCTCGGCCTCGAGGCGGCGCGCGCGCCCTGGATCGCGCTCCTCGACAGCGACGACGCCTATCTGCCGGCACGGCTCGCGCGTCTGCTGCGCTACGCCGAGGCCGAAGACGCCGACCTCGTCGCGGACAACCTCCTGCTGTCCGGACCGGGGCGCAGCGTGGCCGGGCGGCCGATGCTGCCGCCCGCCCTGCTCGACCGGCCGCGCTGGCTCGAGGCGGTCGCGTTCCTGCGTGGCAACCTCCCGATCCGCGGCCACCCACGGGTCGCCCTCGGGTTCCTGAAGCCGATCATCAGCCGCCGCTTCCTCGCCGCGCACGCGCTCCGCTACCGCGACGGCATGCGCTTCGCCGAGGACTTCGACCTCTACCTGCGCTGCCTGCTCGAAGGCGGCCGCTTCCTCCTCGTCCCGGAGCCCGGCTACGCCTACAGCGTGCGCGGCGATTCCCTGACCGCGCG
>DASUSF010000504.1:0-8005 GCA_036375275.1 Geminicoccaceae bacterium
CTACATAATCATGCGCCGGGCATAATTCCGGTTATGCAGAGCTCTGCATAAGCGCAAGGGGATCCTGGGTCTTGCCGCCGCGGCGCAGCAGGTGCTGCGTCAGAACCCCAGCTCAGGCGCGGTTTTCGCCTTTCGTGGTCGTCGAGGTGGCGCAGATGACGCCGGCGGTGCCGAGGCGGAAGTCGCGGCCGCGACGCATGACGCCCCAGCCGAGCGGGCGGCACCGCGCCGACAAGGCAGACCGGGGCTCACCGAGACCACCCTGCGCGAACGCATCGTGCTGGATCCGGGCGCGCGCTGCCCGGACTGCGGCGGCGCTCTGCGGCTGGTCGGCGAGGACGTATCCGAAATCCTGGACTTCATCGCCGCCAAGCTGAAGGTGATCGAGACCACGCGGCTCAAGAAGTGTTGCCGGCACTGTGAAAGATCGTCCAGCCGGCCGCGCCGACGCGCCCGGTGCCGCGCGGCATGGCCGGGCCCGGCCTGCTCGCTCACATCCTGGTCGCGAAGTACGACGACCACCTTCCGCTGTACCGCCAAGGCGAAATCTTCGTCGGTCACGGCGCGGACATCCCGCGCTCGACCCTGATCGACTGGTGCGGGCAGGCGATCCCGACGCTCCGGCCGCTCTGCGAGCGGATCCGAGCGGACGTGATGAGCGCCGACCGCCTGCACGCAGACGACACGCCGGTCCGCGTGCTAGATCCGAGGATCCCGAAGACGGCGGGCAAAGCGCGAGCCGTCAAGGAGGGCCGGGTCTGGGTGTACGTCCGCGACGATCGCCCGTGGGGCGGCACCGATCCGCCCGCCGTCGCCTACCACGTCTCGTCGGACCGCAAGGGTGAGCACCCGCGCCGCCACCTCGCCGGCTTCCAAGGCGTGCTGCAGGCGGACGCGTACGCCGGCTTCCGCAAGCTCTACGAGGCCGCGGGCGACGGCCCGCCGCGGATCCGCGAAGCCGCCTGCTGGGCGCACCTGCGGCGCGACTTCCACGACGTCTGGAAGGGGACGGGATCGCCGATCGCCAAGGACGGGACAACGAGGAAGGGTTCGGCGTCGGCGGGTTCTTCGGCCTCGAGAATCAGCTCGACGATCTCCTGCCGGGGGCGGTCGACGAGGACAACCTGGTCGATCTGGACAGCGGCAGCTCGAGCACCGGCCGGGGCGCGGTGAGCCGGAACGACGACATCCGGCTCAACGTCGCGGCGGTCGTCGTCCAGGTCCTGCCGAACGGCAACCTCGTGATCCAGGGGTGCCAGGAGGTCAGGGTCAACTTCGAGGTGCGCGAGCTCTACGTGGCGGGCGTCGTCCGGCCCGAGGACATCAGCCCGACCAACACCGTGAGCCATCAGCAGATCGCCGAGCTCCGGGTCGCCTACGGCGGCCGCGGCCACATCACCGACGTCCAGCAGCCACGCTACGGCCAGCAGGTCCTCGACGTGATCCTGCCGTTCCGAGCTGCGGTCGTGCGGCCGCCGCCGCGCATGTCGTTCGGGAAGCGGCTCCCGCAACACGTCGGCAAGGCGCCGCTGAACAGCTGGGCCGGCCTCGCCCAGCCCGTTTTCCAGGCAGGTGGAACCACCTGCCGGCTCGGGAAAACGGCCAGGTCATTGAAGTCGAGCGGATTCACCCGATCGGAACCGCCCGCAGGTGGTTCCCTCATATCGGGATCCGCCCTAGCCGTGCGTCCAGAGCGCGAGGCACCAGGCGGCGGCGAGGAGCGTCAGCCCGGCGACCGCATAGACCTGCTGAGCCCTCGTGTCCTGCGGGATGAGATGCCCGAACGAGGCGAGGCCGGTGCCCGCGGCGACCCCGGTGGCGAAGCCCGCAAGATGTGCGCCGATGTCGGTCCGCTCGCCGCCGAAGCCGAGAAAGGCCAGGAGCATGATGCCTGCGCCGAGCGGCAGCCAGCGACGCACGCCATGGTGCCAGATCCCGGCCCGGTGTCGCCAGGTCAGCGCCGAGAGGATGCCGAGCGCCGCGAACACCGCGGTGGACGCGCCGATCGCGGCATGGGTCGCCGGATGAAGGAGCGCGTTCAGGAGATTGCCCGCGCCACCCGCGAGGAGGACGGCGAGCCAGGTCAGGCCGGGCCCGAGCAGCTGGGTCAGGCAGAGCCCGAGGAGGCCGCCGAAGACCAGGTTGCTCGCGAGATGCTCGAGATCCGCGTGCAGGCCGAGGGCCGTCAGGGTGCGCCACCACTCGCCACTTACGATGGCGCCGGCCTGCGCCACACCCGCCGACCACCAGTCCAGCGAGAAGGTCTGCCGGCGGGGGGCGCCGTAGAGCAGCAGGAGGATGCCGAAGTAGACGAGGACGCCATCCAGGCCGTCGAGCAGCGGTCGTATCGGCGGCGACGACCGGCGGGGCCGGTTCTCGAAGGCATAGGCGTTCAGCTCCCGGCGCGCGCGCCCGACCTCCGCGCGGACCACCTGGAGCGCGATCGTCTCCACTCCGGCGGCCAGCCGGCAGTCGATGCCCGCTGCCGCCAGCACCAGCGCATGCTGCTCCGCGTCGGACCGCGACGCAAATTGGCGGACGGCGACCCAACCGTCTTCCACGTCGTCCATCGAGCCGGAACCCCGCTCCCTCGTTCCGCCCTGCCGGCACGGGCGAACGGGACCTGCTCGCGCGGTGACAAGGGCAGTGTCCCTTCCCATATGCGGTGAAACCGAGCCCGAGGAAGGTCCGTTGTCGCTCCTGAGCCTGCTTCTGAACATCGTCTGGATTCTGACCGGCGGCGTCTGGATGGCCGTCGCGTGGCTGCTCGCCGCGGTCATCATGGCGATCACGATCATCGGCCTGCCCTGGGCGCGTGCGGCCTGGAACATTGCGATCTACACCTTCCTCCCCTTCGGCCGGACGGTGGTGCCGCGCGAGGAGATCCACGGCGGCGAGGACCTCGGCACGGGGCCGCTCGGCATCATCGGCAACCTGATCTGGCTCGTGCTGGCCGGCTGGTGGCTGGCGCTCGGGCACGTGGTGACCGCGGTCGGGCTCGCGATCACGATCATCGGCATTCCTTTCGCGTGGGCGCACCTCAAGCTTGCGCTGCTGTCCCTGTGGCCGATCGGCAAGACGGTCGTGGATGCGGAGGAGCTCGACCTGCTCCGCCGGCGGGGCCGGACCATCTAGCGCCCGACCATCCGGCAGGGCACCCGGCGCCCCGGGGTGTTGCAGGCCGGCAGGCTTTTCATTATAAGGCCGGGCTCGACGGCCGGGTGCCGCGCAGCCGGCCCGTTGGCGGGTGGAGTTACTTCCGATCATGTCGAAGTTGAAGACCAAGCGGAGCGCCGCCAAGCGCTTCCGGTTCACCGGCACCGGCAAGGTGAAGCGCAACCACGCCTACCATCGGCACAATTTCACCGACAAGCCGAAGTCGGCGAAGATGCGCCACCGCAAGAGCGCGATCCTGGCGGCGGGCGATGCGGCGATGGTCCGGCGCATGCTGCCGTACGGCGCCTGACGGTTCGATAGAGGTTCATCCAGATGGCACGGATCAAGCGGGGCGTCACGGCCAAGGCGCGCCACAAGAAGGTGATCGAGCAGGCCAAGGGCTATCGGGGCCGGAGCAAGAACGCCTACCGGCTCGCGCTCACCCGGCTTGAGAAGGGCCTGCAGTATCAGTACCGCGACCGGCGGGCGAAGAAGCGCGACTTCCGCTCGCTGTGGATCCAGCGGATCAACGCGGCGGCGCGTGGCCAGGGCATGACCTACGGCGTGTTCATGCATGGCCTCAAGGCTGCGGGCATCGAGGTCGACCGGAAGGTGCTGGCCGATCTCGCGGTGCGCGATCCGGCCGGCTTTACCAGCCTCGCCGAGCAGGCCCAGGCGGCGCTGCGCAACTGACCCGGGCGAAGCGCCCGAGCGGGACCAGCGTCGAGGGGCCGAAAGGCCCCTTCGTCGCTTCCGGGCCCGGGCCGGACCTTGACGGGCATGGCCGCACCCCGCGGCAGGAGGAACGATGGAAGTCGAAGCCCCGAGCCTGGAGGCGGATGTGGACCGGGTCGAAGCGGAACTGCTGCAGGCCGTCCGTGCGGCGGACAGCCTTGCCGCCCTCGAAGAGGTCCGGGTCGGGGCGCTCGGCCGCAAGGGGACTATCACCTCCCTCACCAAGAGTCTCGGCCAGCTGCCGCCGGACGAGCGGCGCGAGGCCGGGCAGCGGTTCAACCGGATCAAGGAGCGGGTCGGCGACGCGCTCGCCGTCCGCCGCGAGGATTTGCAGGCACGCGAGCTGCAAGCCCGCCTGGAACGCGAGCGGATCGACGTCACGCTGCCCGCGCGGCCGCTCGCCGAGGGCCGCCTCCACCCGGTCAGCCAGGTCACCGACGAGATCGTCGCGATCTTCGGCGACATGGGATTTTTCGTCGCCGAGGGGCCGGACGTCGAGAACGACTGGAACAACTTCACCGCGCTCAACATCCCGCCGGACCATCCCGCGCGGCAGATGATGGACACGTTCTACCTCGAGGCCGAGGAGGAGGGACGGCCGCTCCTGCTCCGGACCCACACCAGCCCGGTGCAGATCCGCACCATGCTCGCCGGGCCCCCGCCGCACCGGATCATAGCACCCGGCCGGACCTACCGGCGCGACTCCGACATGACCCACACGCCGATGTTCCATCAGGTCGAGGGGCTGCTGATCGACCGGCGGACCCACATGGGCCACCTCAAGGGCTGCCTCACCGAGTTCGCCCGGACCTTCTTCGAGCGCGACGACGTGCCGGTCCGCTTCCGCCCGGGCTTCTTTCCCTTCGTCGAGCCGGGCGCCGAGATGGACATCGGCTGCCGGCGGGGCCAGGGGGAGCTGGTGATCGGCGAGGGTGACGACTGGCTCGAGATCCTGGGCTGCGGGATGGTGCACCCGAGGGTCCTGGAGGCGGTCGGGCTCGACCCGGAGGTCTGGCAGGGCTTCGCCTTCGGGATGGGGATCGATCGGGTGGCGATGCTCAAGTACGGCATCCCGGATCTCCGGACCTTCTTCGAGGCCGACCTCCGCTGGCTCCGCCACTACGGCTTCGCGCCGCTCGACGTGCCGAGCACCCATGGCGGACTGTCGCGATGAAGTTCACCCTGCCGTGGCTCAAGGAGCATCTCGAGACCGAGGCCCGGGTCGAGGAGATCGGCAGCCGGCTGACCGCCCTCGGGCTCGAGGTCGACAGCATCGTCGCGCGCGGCGCCGACCTGTCGCCGTTCGTGGTCGCCGAGGTCACCGCTGTCCGCCCTCATCCGGACGCCGAGCGGCTGAGCGTCTGCACGGTCGAGCGCGGCGACGGCGCGCCGCTCGAGGTGGTCTGCGGCGCGCCCAACGTCAGACCCGGCATGAAGGCGGTGTTCGCGGCCGTCGGGACAGTGATCCCGGCGAGCGGCGAGGTGCTGAGGAAGGCCACCATCCGCGGCGTCGAGAGCAACGGCATGCTGTGCTCGGCGCGGGAGCTCCGTCTCGGCGAGGACCACACCGGGATCATCGAGCTGGATCCGGCGACGCCGGTCGGCGGGCCGGCGAGTCGCGCGCTCGCGAGCGAAGGACCGGTTTTCGACGTCGAGCTGACCCCGAACCGCGCCGACTGCTTTGGCGTCCACGGCATCGCTCGCGACCTCTCCGCCGGCGGCCTGGGGACGCTGAAGTGGCGGGACCTGAGCCCGGTTCCGCCCGCCTTCGAGACCGGCTTCCAGATCCACCTCGACTTCCCGGAGGGCGAGGCGCACGCGTGTCCGCTGTACGTCGGCCGGGTGTTCCGTGGTCTCACCAACCGGCCCAGCCCGCGCTGGCTGCAGGAGCGGCTGAGCGCCGTCGGGCTGCGCCCGATCTCAGCCCTGGTCGACATCACGAACCTCGTGACCCTCGACCTCAACCGTCCCCTGCACGTGTTCGACGCGGCGAAGCTCCGGGGCGAGGCGCTGACCATCCGCTTCGCCCGCGGAGGCGAGGCCCTCGAGGCGCTGGACGGCCGCACCTACGAGCTCGGGCCGGGCATGACCGTGATCGCCGACGAGCGCGGCCCGGTCGGGCTCGGCGGCATCATGGGCGGCGAGGAGAGCGGCTGCACCGCCTCGACCACCGACATGGTGCTCGAGGTCGCGCTGTTCGACCCGCAGCGGACCGCCTCGACCGGTCGTGCCCTCGGCATCGAGAGCGACGCCCGGACCCGCTTCGAGCGCGGCCTCGACCCCGGCATGGTCCTCCCCGGGATGGAGTATGCGACCCGGCTGATCCTCGATCTCTGCGGCGGCGAGGCGAGCCAGCCGATCGTCGCCGGGGCGGTGCCGGGACCCCGCCCGCCGATCCGCTTCCGCATGGCGCAGCTCGAGCGGCTGACCGGCATCGCGCTGCACGGCGCCGTGATCGAGCGCCACGTCCGGGCGCTCGGCTTCGGCGCCGAGTGGGTCGAGGACGGGGTGCTCCAGGTCTGGCCGCCGAGCTGGCGCCACGACATCACGATGGAAGCCGACGTGGTCGAGGAGCTGGTCCGGCTGCACGGCTACGACAAGGTGCCGCCCATGCCGGTGACCCGGACCGCCGCGGTCGGGCAGACGGTACTGACGCCCGAGCAGCGGCTGCGCGGCATCGCCCGTCGGGCGCTCGCGGCGCGGGGCCTCGCCGAAGCGGTCACCTGGTCGTTCACCGAGCCGTCCCTCGCCGAGCGGTTCGGCAACGCCGGCATCCGCCTCAAGAACCCGCTCAACGCCGAGCTTTCGGTGATGCGGCCGAGCGTGCTCACCAACCTCGTGAGCGCCGCCGCCCGCAACCAGGCCCGCGGCATCGGCTCGATCGGCCTGTTCGAGGTCGGCCCCCGGTTCTCGGGCGCGCGCCCGGGCGAGCAGGAATGGGCGGCCGGCGGCATCCGGATCGGCACGCAGCACGAGCGACACTGGCTCGAGCCGGCGCGCCCGGTCGACGTGTTCGACGTCCGGGCGGACGCAATGGCGGCGCTCACCGCCGGGGGCCTGAACACCGAGGCGGTCAGGGTGGTGGCGGACGGGCCGGAGCATTACCATCCCGGCCGCAAGGGCAGGCTCACGCTCGGCCCGCAGACGGTGCTCGCCGAGTTCGGCGAGATCCACCCCGCCATCCTCGAGGCGTCCGACCTCGAGGGGCCGGCGGTCGCGTTCGAGGTCTTCCTGGACCGCCTGCCGAAGCCGAGATCCAAACGCGCCCGGGCGCGGCCGCCGCTCAAGGCCTCGCCCTACCCGCCGGTCGATCGGGACTTCGCCTTCGTGGTCGATGACGACGTCCCGGCGGAGGCGCTTCTCCAGGCGGTCCGGAGCGCCGAGAAGGCGTTGATCCGTGAGGTCCAGCTGTTCGACGTCTACGCCGGCAGGGGGCTCGATCCCGGCCGGAAGTCGCTCGCGGTGGCGGTGCGCCTGCAGGCCTCTGACCGAACGCTGGCCGAGGCCGAGATCGAGGGGGTGGTCAGGAAGATCGTCGCCGCCGCCGGCAAGGCGACCGGCGCGACGCTCCGCGCGTAGGCCTTCGAACGGGCGCAGGACCAGGTCCCGGAATCTGTTGAGGTGAGCAAGGCCAAGCACGCCCTCAGTCTGCAGGCTTCCCTCGAGGCCGAGGCGGAAAGCCTGGCGAAAGCCGAGGGGACGACGCTCAACCAGTTGATCAACGTCGCCGTCGCGGAAAAGGTGTCCGCGCTCCGGACGAGCGCGTATTTCAAGGAGCGCGCCGCGCGCGCCGATGTCGCGGAAGCCCTGGAACTGCTGGAGCGGGCCGGGGACGAGGAGCCGTGGACGGGCGACGCGATCCCGGACGGGCCGGGCCCGATGAGCCGGGCCGGCCGCTGACCAGCTGGAACCTGCATGACCGAACTGTCGCACATCCGCAACTTCGCGATCATCGCCCACATCGATCACGGCAAGTCGACGCTCGCGGATCGGATCATCGAGCGGTGCGGCGGGATCGAGGCGCGCGAGATGCAGGCGCAGGTCCTGGACTCCATGGACCTCGAGCGCGAGCGCGGGATCACCATCAAGGCGCAGACCGTCCGGCTGCGCTACA
>DASUSF010000505.1:0-7057 GCA_036375275.1 Geminicoccaceae bacterium
GTGGTTGCCCATGACCTGGGCGCACAGCATGGTCATCGCCTCGCACTGGGTCGGGTTGACCTTGCCGGGCATGATCGAGGAGCCCGGCTCGTTCTCCGGCAGCCGGAGCTCGCCGAGGCCGCAGCGCGGCCCCGAGCCGAGCAGGCGGATGTCGTTGGCGATCTTCATCAGGCTCGCGGCGACCACGTTCAGGGCCCCGGACAGCTCGACCAGGGCGTCATGGGCGGCCAGCGCCTCGAACTTGTTGGGCGCGGTCACGAAGTCGAGGCCGGTGATCCGCTTGACCTCGTCGGCGAAGCGGACCGCGAACTCCGGATGCGCGTTGAGCCCGGTGCCGACCGCCGTGCCGCCCTGGGCCAGCTCGAGGATCCGCGGCATGACCTGGCGCACCCGGACGATGCCGTTCCGGACCTGATGGACGTAGCCGCCGAACTCCTGACCGAGGGTGAGCGGCGTCGCATCCTGAAGATGGGTGCGCCCGATCTTGATGATGTCGGCGAAGGCGTCGGCCTTGGCCTGGAGGGCGGCGAGCAGGTGCTCGAGCGCCGGCAGGAGCTGGTGCTGGACCTGCTCGCTGGCGGCGATGTGCATCGCGGTCGGGAAGGTGTCGTTGGACGACTGGCCGCGGTTCACGTGGTCGTTCGGGTGCACCGGCGACTTGCTGCCGAGCTTCGCGCCGAGCAGCTCGTTGGCCCGGTTCGCAATCACCTCGTTGGCGTTCATGTTGCTCTGGGTGCCGGAGCCGGTCTGCCAGACGACCAGGGGGAAGTGCCCGCCGAGATCGCCATCGACCACCTCCGCCGCCGCCCGGTCGATCGCATCGGCGAGCCGCGGCTCGAGCGCGCCCAGCTCCTTGTTGACCCGCGCCGCCGCCTGCTTGACGATGCCGAGCGCGCGGACCAGCGGGGCCGGCATGGTCTCGGTGCCGATCCGGAAGTTCTGCAGGCTGCGCTGGGTCTGCGCGCCCCAGTAGCGGTCGGCCGGCACCTCGATCGGGCCGAAGGTGTCGGTCTCGGTGCGGGTCTCGAAATCGCGCGACATCGACGGTCCCCGGAGGCTGAAGCACGAGCGGGCTCATGAAGAACGCGCCACGACGGCAAGTCAATCGCCGAGCGGGACCCGCTTTTCCCGCCTGCGGCAGCGACGCCTGAGCGAGGCGATGGCGGTCGATCCCTGGACCTGGTACTGGCTGTCGGTGGTGGCGCTCACCCTGCTCATCTTCCTGCCGGTGAGCCGGCTGATCTGGGTGCTGGCGGTGCGGCGGCTCGAGCGGCGCCGGGGCGACCTCCTGACCATCGACGAGCGGAAGGGGCAGCTGATCCGCGCGCGCTTTCTCGGCCTCCTGCTCAGCGCCCTGTTCTCGCTGCTGTTCAACTACCAGATCCTCGGCATGTCGGACCTGCCCTGAGCCGACGATGGACGACCGCCTGACCCGGATCCTCAAGCTCATCGCGATCGCGCTCGGCGTGGCCTTCGTGGCCTCGGCGGTCTACGCCAAGTTCGTCGCCGAGCCGGCGCCGGGCGACATGTCGTACCACGCCGCCAACCGGCTGTTCGAGGACGGCCACTACCAGCGCGCCGCCGCCACCTACCGGGAAGCGCTCGACGAGGCTCCGGACCACATCCACGCGCTCCGGGGCCTCGCCTGGAGCCTGCACATGGCCGGTGATCACGAGGCGGCGCTGTCGATCTACGACGAGGCGATCGCAGCCGAGCCCGACTTCGGCGCGACCTATGCCAACCGCGGCATCCTGCTCGACACCATGGGCCGGCACGAGGAGGCGCTCGCCGACTACGAGCAGGCCCTCGAGCTCGACCCGGGGCTCGCAAACGGGCCGAACTGGCTGACCCGGTTCCTCCGGAACCAGGCCGAGGCGCCACCCGGGATCGACGATCGCGCCCGGTATCTCCGCGCCGAGCTGGCCAAGCCCGAGGCGGACCGCGTGCTGCGCATCCCCGAGATCGACCGGGAGCAGCGCCCCTACCAGCAATGACCGGGCGGGGCGTGACGCGGCCTGCCCGCCTGTCGCGGGTGGGCTGTCCTCATGGCAGCGGCACCGGGTCGGCGTCGTCCGGGACCGGGGGCGGCGGCTCGGCGGGGACCGGGACCGCAACGTAGCGATAGGGGCTGATCACGTACGGGGGCCCGCAGTTGGCGGCGAGGCCGTCGCCGAGGGTTGCCGAGGTCGGTCCGGCGAGACGCGGCTCCGAAAGCGCCACCAGGGCGCTGGTCGGCGCCGCCACCACCGCGCTCGCGACGCACACGATCCCCTTGAAGGCCAGCAGGAAGGGCGTCCCGAGCACGCTCAGCGCCGCGTCGCCCGGATGCACGACGCGCTCGTAGACCACTTCCGGCGGCGGTTCCCCGACGACGACCGTCCCGGTCCCCGCGACGGGCGGGCCGGTCAGCACCTCCGGCGGGGACTCCGAAGCGGCGCAGCCCGCCAGGGCCGCGGCCATCCACGCGATCACGGCGCGCATCTCGGATCTCCTGTCCGCGCAGCCAGGCGCCGCCCCTGCCAGGGGCACCTCCGGCCGCAACCTCCCTCGCCATCATGACCGTAGCGGCCCGCCGCATCCAGGCCCCCGACATGCGGCTTCGCTGCCTGCCAGCGGCGGAGCGGCGTCGCTCTTGCCGCGAAACGCGCGTAATGTGACGCTCGAGGATCGGCCGGATCCGCCGGCGGTCACGAACCAGACGGGAAGGTTCAGGTGGCGGCCAGGATCAAGCGAGTGCGGGGCGACCTCGAGCGCCGCCGGCCCGACCCCACAGCCGGGGACGGCGCATCGGCGGCCGATCCGGACGCGCTGATCGAGGGTCTCGCTGGCGAGCTGGCCGGGCTCCGCGCGGCGAGCGAGGAGGATCCGTTCAGCAGCCCGATCCAGCTGCTCGCGCTCCGGCTGCGTCGGCGGCTGGACCTGGGCGAGCTGACGCTCGGCGCGGTCGAGGCGCTGGTCCAGCGCCTCACGGTCCGCTCCTTCGTCCGGCGGAGCGAGCGACTGTCGGCGTGGCTGGGCGCGGTCAGGCCCGAGGCGAACCTGGAGCGGCTGCGCGCGCTGATCGGGCAGCTCGCGCGGGACCCGGATACCGGCCAGCCGGTCGCCTTCGAGCGCTTTCGCGAGGTGGTCGAGCGCGAGCACTTCGGCGTCGTGTTCACGGCGCACCCGACCTTCTCGCTCGCCCGCGAGCTCCAGGAGATCCTGATCGGGCTGGCGCTCGAGCCAGAGGCAGCCGGCGCGCCGCGGGCGGCGGAGCTGACGGCGCGCGCCGAAGCGCTGGAGCACAAGCCGGACCAGCCGCTCGACCTCGCCGAGGAGCATGCCCAGTCGCTGCACGCGATCCAGAACCTGCTCCGGGTGATCCGCCGCCTGTACGGCCTGGTCTTCGACGTGGCGGCAGAACTCTGGCCGGAGCGCTGGATGGAGCTCGAGCCGAGGCTGGTCACGGTCGCGAGCTGGGTCGGCTACGACCTCGACGGCCGCTCCGACATCCCCTGGACGCTGACCTTCGAGAAGCGGCTCAAGGTCCAGGTCCTGCAGCTCCGCCGCTACCGCCAGGAGGTGCTGCGGCTCCGCCGCTCGCTCGCGAAGGACGCACCGTCAGCCGACCTGCTCGAGCTCCTCGACGCCCGCCTCGCGCTCGCGATCAAGCAGGCGGAGGACGAGATCCCGGTCTTCGCCGCGGACGCCGGAACCGACCCGAAGGCCTGGCGGCGTCAGCTCGCGCGCGCGGCCCGGACGATGCACGACGGACGCGCCTCGAGGCTCACCTCCACCACCGGGTTGACCGAGCTCCTGGAGCGGGCGATCCGCCTCGAGACCGACCACGCGGCGCGCCTGGACCTCGCGGTGCTGCGCGCCGAGATGGCGACCCATGGTCTCGGCCTCGCGCGGACCCACACCCGGATCAACGCGCGACAGCTGCACAACGCGGTCCGCAAGCTGATCGGAATGGATCATGCGCCGGACGATCCGAGCTTCCGGCTGTCGTACCTGAACGCGATCAGCGGCCTGATCGACGAGGCGAGCGCGGAGACCATCAACTTCGGCTCGCTGCTCGCCGAGAAGGCGACGGCGCGGCGGGTGTTCATGATCATCGCGCAGATGTTGAAGTACCTGGACGCGGACCAGCCGATCCGTTTCCTGATCGCGGAGTGCGAGACCGGGTTCACGCTGCTCACCGCGCTCTACCTCGCCCGCCTGTTCGGGGTCGAGGACAAGGTCGAGATCTCACCCCTGTTCGAGACCCGGGTCGGCCTCGAGCAGGGGCCGCGGGTGATCGCGGAGGCGCTCCGGGTCCCGGCGTTCCGCGACTACGTCCGCCGCCACGGGCGGCTGTACGTGCAGACCGGCTACTCCGATGCCGGACGCTATGTCGGCCAGATCGCCGCGGCGCATGCGATCGAGCGGCTCAGGCGCGGCATCGCGCGGGAGCTCGCGTATCAGGATCTGCACGAGATCGAGCTCGTGATCTTCGACACCCACGGCGAATCGATCGGGCGCGGCGGCCACCCCGCCAGCCTCGCCGACCGCCTCGCCTACCTCGACCCGCCGGCCACCCGCGCCGAGTTCGCGCGGCTCGGGATCGCCGCCAAGCAGGAGGTCACCTTCCAGGGTGGCGACGGCTATCTCCTGTTCGTCCGCGAGGAGTCGGCGCTCGCGGTGCTGACCCGGATCATGGAGCACGTGCTCGACCGCCCCGACGAGGGCGACGACCCGTTCTATCGTGAGGCCGACTACGTCCAGGAGTTCTTCGCGGTCATCCACCGCTTCAACGCCCGGATCATGGACGACCCGGCCTACGGCGCCTTGCTTGGCGCCCTCGGCGCCAACCTGCTCGAGCGCTCCGGCTCGCGGCCGCTCAAGCGCCAGCACGACAGCTGGCAGGGTCAGATCAGCCTCGAGCACCCGAGCCAGCTGCGCGCCATCCCCCACAACGCCATCCTTCAGCAGATGGGCTTCCTCGCCAACACCATCGGCGGGCTCGGCGAGGCGGTGGCCAAGGACCCGGAGCGCTTCCAGCGGCTGTACGAGGAGAGTCCGCGGTTCCGTCGCCTGATGACCATGGTCGAGCACGCCTTCATGTACAGCGACCTCGTGGTGCTGAAGGCCTACATCGATCTCTTCGACCCCGGCGTCTGGCTGACGCGCGCGAGCCGCCGCGGCGACGAGCCGCGCGCCGAGGAGCTGATCCTGATCGCGGGTGCCGTGGAGAAGGCGGGCCTGCACAACCGGCTGGCCCGGGCGTGGCGCATCCTGATCCGCGACTACATGGCCCTCGCAGCGGCGCTCCGCGAGCACCGGCGGCGGACCCGCCAGTCCGGCGCCGAGCCGATCGCGGTCGATGCCGAGGCGCGGGACGTCATGCACCTCCTGCACGCGAGCCGGATCGCGCTGATCCAGGGTCTCTACGCCCACGCCGTCCGGCTCCCGGACTTCAGCCCGCGCCACGACCTGAACCGCGAGAGCCTGATCGCGCGGCTCCTCCAGCTCGACGTCGACACCGCGCTGATGCAGCTCGCCGACATCTTCCCGATCCTCGAGATCGACGACGAGGGCCTCGATTTCGGCGAGCCCGCGACGTACGCCAGCGTCGAGAACCAGTCCTACGCCCTCGAGCACGCCCAGATCTTCCAGCCGATGGGGCGCCTGCACGGCCTGATCCGACGGATCAGCGGCGCCGTGATCCACAACATCGGCGCGCTCGGCTGATCTCGGGGCTCGCTCGCCCGCTCTGCTCACGCCCCTGCGCTGAGACGCGCGGGGACGATCAGCCGGCCGGCACCGATGCCGCCAGATGGTCGACCGCCGCCTGCACGCCGCCCCGGCCGTGTGGGATGGCGAGGGCCTGCAGCGCCATCTCGATCACGCCGAGGGTGCCGAGGATCATCGGCGCGTTGACGTGGCCCATGTGGGCGATCCGGAACGCGCGTCCGCCGAAGGCGCCGATCCCGATCCCAAGCACCACGCCCGCCTGCCGCCGGCAGTAGGCGAGGAGCGGCACCGGATCCTGCCCGGGCGCCATCAGCACGGTCGTGACCGAGTTGGCGCGGGCCGCGGGATCCGACACGTTGAAGCCGAGCGCCTCCCCCTCCGCCCAGACCCCGACCGCCGCCCGCGTCGCCTCGGCCAGCAGCCGGTGGCGGTAGACAGCCGCTTCGAGCCCCTCCTGGCGCAGCAGATCGAGCGCCTTCCGGAGCGCGAACAGCAGGTGCTCCGGTGGCGTGCCGCAGTACTTCTGGTAGTGCAGCTCGCCCTCGCGCTCGGTCCAGTCCCAGTAGCGGGTGCGGAGGTCGGCGATCCGGTGCGCGGCCAGCGCCCGCTCGCCGGCGGCGACGAAGCCGAGGCCGGGCGGGGTCATCAGCCCCTTCTGGGAGCCCGACAGCGCGACGTCGACGCCCCACGCGTCCATCTCGAACGGCATGGTCGCGAGCGAGGCGATGGTGTCGACCATGAGCAGCGCCGGGTGGCCGGCGGCGTCCATCGCGCGGCGGATCGCCGGGATGTCGTTGACCACTCCCGAAGCGGTGTCGACCTGCACCACCAGCACCGCCTTGATCGCATGCGCGCGGTCGTCGCGGAGCCTGGCCTCGACCGCCTCGGGGTCGACCGCATGCCGCTCGTCCTGGGCCAGGACCTCGACCTCCACGCCGAGCACCGCGGCCATCTCGCCCCACGCGGTCGCGAAGCGGCCGCTCTCGAGCACCAGGATCCGCTCGCCGCGCGAGAGCACGTTGACCAGAGCCGCCTCCCAGGCGCCGTGCCCGTTGGCGGCGTAGATGTAGGTTCGCCCGGCGGTCCGGAAGATGGTCCGGAGGTCGTCGAGGCAGCTCGCGGTGAGCTCGACCAGCGAGCCCGAGTAGATGTCGATCGCCGGGCGGTGCATCGCGCCCAGGACCTCGTCCGGCACCGTGGTCGGCCCGGGAATGGCGAGAAACTCGCGACCGCTCGCTACCGTCATGGCGACATCCCGCTCGAGAAAGGCGGCTCGTTGTCCCAGGCCCGGGCGGCGCTGTCCAGCCGGCGGCACTCAGTCCGCGCTCACCTCCCGCATCAC
>DASUSF010000506.1:0-3938 GCA_036375275.1 Geminicoccaceae bacterium
AGGAGCCCCTCGGGGAGCGGCGCGCCGAAGTGCGGGCAGCGGGCGCCGAACGCCCGCACGCCGTCCTCGAGATGGACCAGCAGGACCCGGTGCGCCGCCGGCCCGAGCCTCCCGCATCTCGCCGATCGCCAGCCGATCCAGCCGCGCGACCGCCCTCTCCCGCTCTGCCATGGCGTCCTCCGGCTCCCGGCGCGCCAACGAGCGGCCCGCGGCGACCGTTCCGCGGGGATGCGACGCCATACCTTCACGCGCGCCGGCCGCGAGGGTAAGCAGAGGCCTGCCACGACCCGAAGAGGCGAGGTGCCATGGCCGGACCGCTCCGCATCCTGTTCCACGCACCGACCGCGGCGGCCCTGCAGCGGGCGCGGCGGAGCGCGCTCAACGTCCTGGACGCCGAGCCGGCGGCCGAGATCGAGATCGTGGTCAACGCGGAGGGCGCGGAGACCGCGCTGGTGCGTCGGGACGAGGCGACCGATCACCTGATCGTGGTGTGCGAGGCGACGCTCCGGCGGAGCGGGCTCACGCCTCTCGCGGCCCACCGGACGGTGCCCCTGTCGACGGTGTTCATGGCCCGACGCCAGGCCGAGGGCTGGACCTACATCCGCGCCTGAAGGATCAGGCGGCGGCCTCGCCGGGGTGCGCCGCATCCACGCAGCCGTCCGGCTCGATCTGCACCGTCGCGTGGTCGATGCCGTAGCGCTCGGCGAGGAAGCTCCGGATCGCGGCGAGCGTCGCCGGCGCCCCGGCCTCGCCCCTGGTCGTGGCGTGCAGGGTGATCAGCGGCCGCTCGCTGGTCAGCATCCAGACGTGGACGTGGTGGACGTCGCGGACATCGGGCACCGCCTCGGTCAGGTCCTGGCGCAGCTCGCCGACGTCCAGCCATTCCGGCGCGCCCTCGAGCAGGATGTGCCCCGACTTCCGGACCAAAAGCCAGGCGCTGCGCGCGATCAGGCCGGCGACCAGGAGCGAGAGCAGCGGGTCGGCCGCCGTCCAGCCGGTGCTCATGATGATCAGCGCCGCCGCGATCGCCGCGACGGAGCCGAGCAGATCGCCGAGGACGTGCAGCGCCGCGCCCCGGATGTTCAGGTTCTCGCGGTCGCCGCCATGCAGGATCACGAAGGCCGCGATGTTGACCAGCAGCCCGAGCCCCGCGATCGCCAGCATCAGCCCGCCTGCGACCTCCACCGGCTCCAGCATCCGCCGGACCGCCTCGATCGCGATCCAGCCGACGATGGCGATCAGGGTCAGCCCGTTGACGAACGCGGCGAGCACCTGGAAGCGATGGTAGCCGTAGGTCCGCTTGCGATCGTGTCCGCGCCGCCCGATCCGGAACGCGAACCAGGCGAGCGTGAGGGAGGCCGTGTCGGTCAGCATGTGCCCGGCATCGGCGAGCAGGGCGAGCGAGCCGGCAAGCACGCCGCCGACCACCTCGGCGAGCATGAACCCGCCGGTCAGCAGCATCGCCGTGAGGACCCGGCGCTCGTTGTCGCGGGCAGGCCCGTGGCCGTGCCCGTGGCCGTGGCCATGATCGCGCGCCATCGGCCGTTCAGCCGGCGGAGGTCGTCGCGGCGGCCGGCGCGCGCAGCTCCCCGAGCGCCTGCCGGATGATCTGCGCGGCCGAGTTCAGGAACAGGAGCGCCATGATCCCGGCGACGAGCAGGTCCGGCCAGCCGCTCGCCGTGAGTGCGACGAGGGCGGCCGCCCCGACCACGGCGAGGTTGCCGATGGCGTCGTTGCGCGAGCACAGCCAGACCGAGCGGACGTTGGCGTCGCCGTTCCGGAAGCGCATGAGCAGCAGCGCGCTCGCCACGTTCGCGCCGAGCGCGAGCACGCCGATCGCGCCCATGACGAAGGGGTCGGGCGTGCCGAGCACGAGCACCCGGTAGGCGGTCGCGCCGAGCACCCAGAGCCCCATGCCGCCGAGCGTCACGCCCTTGAGCAGGGCGGCGCGCGCCCGCCACGCGTCGGGCCGCCCGATCACCCAGAGGCTGAGGGCGTAGGTCGCGGTATCGCCGGCGAAATCGAGCGCATCCGCCTGGAGCGCCAGCGAGCCGGCGAGCACGCCACCCGCCATCTCGACCAGGAACATGCCGGCGTTGATCAGGATGACGGCCCAGAGGACACGCCGGTACGCAACCGACGCGCCATCGAACCGCGGAGTCTCGCAGCAGCCGCTCATCGCCGGAACTTAGGGGCTCGCGCGCGGGCGGCCAAGGGCGCGACCGGTCACGGAGGCACCAGAGCCTCAGTTCGGGCCTCAGTCGATGCGGAACCGGAAGCGTCCGCCGGACGGGCCGGCCTCGAAACTGAACCTCGACCCGTCGCCATCCTCGAAGCGCCTCCCCGCTGCAGAGTCCGGGGCGCCGCGGATCGCCTCGACGCGCCCGATGGCGACGCAGCGATGATCGAGCACGTTGACGCCGAGGACCGACGATCCGGTGGCGAGGCTGAGGAAGGCGCCGTCCGGCGCGAGCGCGATCTCGTGGCCGGCGAGACCCTGCAGCAGGGGCGCGCCGACGGCGGCCTTGGCCGTGCCGAGCGTCACCTCGTCGCCGGCGCGCCGCGGCTGGCTGGTGCTCCGCCCCGCCTTGACCACGAACCAGTCGTCGAGCCGGCTCTCGACGATCAGATCGATCCGGTCGCCCGCGCCGCCCGCCCCGAGGTCGCAGCGCACGAACAGGCGAAGCCCGCCGAACGCGAGGATGGTCTCTTCGGCGCCGTCCCGATCCAGGGTGACGAAGAAGGCGACCTCCGTCGTGCCGACGACGCCGTCGCCGCTGCCATCGCCGATGCTCTGGGCGGCGACGCCACCTCCGATCAGAAGGCCGATCGCGCCCAGTCCAGCAGCCAGACCTTTCGCCATGTCGCGTCCTCCCGGTGAGGACCTCGAGGCTAGGCCCGGGCCGCCGGCGGCACAAAAGCGTTCTGCGCGAGCGGGGCCCCGGCTAGCTCAGCCCGTCGTAGATCAGCTTCACCCCGGTGATCGCGACGAACACGTAGGCCAGCCGGTAGAACAGCGCCTGCTCGACCCGGGTGTGCAGCCAGATCCCGAGCAGCATCCCGACCGGCGCGAGCGGCGCCAGCACCAGGGAGGTCCAGAGGTTCGGCAGCACGAACTGGCCGATCAGGGCGTAGGGCACCAGCTTCACGAGGTTGATGATCGCGAACAGGACGACCGAGGTCGCGACGTAGACCGTCTTGTCGAGCTTGAGCGGCAGCAGATACATCTGCGCCGGCGGCCCGCCGGCATGGGCGAGCGTGCTGGTGAAGCCGGCGAGCCCGCCGCAGATCGCGCCGAACACCGGATTCGGCTCGGTCGGCGGGCGGAGCCGCCCGCCCCCCACGAAGTAGTGGCCGACGAACACGAGCGCGATGATGCCGATCACGAGCCGCATGGAGGACGGATCGAGGGTGCCGAACATCAGCCCGCCGATGGCGATGCCGACGATCGACCCGGGCAGCATGACCCTGAGCGTGGGACGGTCGAACCGCTTCCGATAGGCCCCGACGCCGACCGCGTCCATGCAGATCAGGATCGGCAGCATGACCGCCGCGGCCTGCGCCGGCGGGATCACCAGCGACATCAGCGGCACGCCGACCAGCGCGAGGCCGCCGCCGAAGCCGCCCTTGGAGATCCCGACGATCAGGATCGCCGGCACCGCCACGAGGTAGAAGGCGAGGTCGGTGACCGGCATCAGGCGGCGCCGGCGGGCCGGGGGACGGGCCCGACCGGCCCCCTGATCCGGTGCGCCGTCGCCGGCGGCAGGGCGGGGATGCCCCGGAGTATCGAGGCGTGGCGTGAAAGCATCGTCCGATCCTGGTATGAACGAGGAACAACAGCGATTTCCGATGGAACCCTCGCCATGACCTCAGCGACCAGCACGACGCGCGATCCGGCCGGCGCCCTTTCGGTGCGACTGCGGGTCGGGTCCGGCCCC
>DASUSF010000507.1:0-6790 GCA_036375275.1 Geminicoccaceae bacterium
GATCGTCCGCTCGTCGAGACGGAGCACCGATTCGTTCTCGAGCGCGACCTCGGCGCGGCTGAACGGGCCGGTGCGGAGGGTGTCGCCGACGCAGAGGAGGTCGCCGAGGCCGGCGGGCGCGAAGCCGGCGCTGCCCACCCGTGAGAGCTCCACCGCGCCCTCGACCGAGACGACCTGCCCCGCCAGCGGGGCGCAGGGCTCGGCAGCGTGCGCAGCCGGCGCGGCGAGCAGGAGCGTGAGCAGAAACCAGAGGCGTTGTCCGCGCTCGTCAGCGCGCTGACGGATTCCGAGTTTGGATTCGAAGTGAGACACTCGGGCGCCGCCTCTCAATTCGAGATCGGAATCTAACTTAACTGAATTTAACCATAATGCGCCGGATTGATGGCGCAAGCGCGATCATCAAGAAGAAGGCAGAGGGGCGGAGCTATTCCCCGACCTGCAGGAGGAGCCCGCGGGCGCGCGCCTGGCGGAACAGGATGAGGAAGATCAGGACCGCCCCGGCCATCCAGGCGAGATTGGCGAGGACCGCGTGGAGGAGAAGGTCGCCGCGAAGCGCGCCGTCCAGCAGGACAGCGCGCATCCCCTCGAACACCGCGGCGCTCGGCAGGCACCAGGAAAGGGGCTGGACCCAGCCCGGCAGCACGTCGAGCGGATAGAACACGCCCGAAAGCGGCTGTATCATGAAGATCACCGCCCAGGCCAGGCTCTCGGCGCCGAGCCCGAGGCGGAGCACCAGCGCCGCGATGATCAGCCCGATCGCCCAGCCGAACCAGAGCAGGTTCACGAAGAACACGATCAGCGGCCAGCCGAGCGCCTCGAAGATCGAGAACTGGTGGATCGGGATCGCGAGCAGCGCGGCCCCGCCGACGCCGATCAGGGTCCGGACCACGCTCATTGCGAACAGCGACCCGACCAGCTCGTGAGGCCGGAGCGGGGAGGTGAACAGGTGGCCGATGTGCCGGGCGTACATCTCCTCCATGAACAGCAGCGAGACCGAGAGCTGGCCGCGGAACAGGACGTCCCAGAGCAGGACCGCGGAGATGAACACGCCGAAGGCCTGGGCCAGGATCTCGGTCTGGCCGTGCAGGAACTTGGTCACGAACCCCCAGGTGATCATCTGCACGGTCGGCCAGTAGGCGAGCTCGAGCACCCGCGGCCAGGAGCTGGCGAGCAGATACAGGTGGCGGCGGACCATGCCGCGGACCCGCCGGAGCGCGAGGAGGGCCGGGCTCACGCCGCGTCCTCGCGCCGTGAGCGCTCTCCGGTGCGGGCGATGTCGAGAAAGACCTCTTCGAGGTTGCTCCGACCGTAGTGGCGGATCAGCTCGGCAGGCGAGCCGCGGTCGACCAGGCGCCCGGTCTTGAGCATCAGGACCTCCCGGCACAGGCGCTCGACCTCGGCCATGTTGTGCGAGGCGAGAAGGAGCGTCGCCCCGGTCTCCGCCTGGTAGCGCTCGAGCCAGGTCCGCACCACGTCCGCGGTGTCCGGATCGAGCGAGGCCGTCGGCTCGTCGAGCAGCAGCAGGTCCGGCCGGTTGATCAGCGCCTTGGCGAGCATCACCCGGGTCTTCTGGCCGGCGGAAAGCCGCCCGGTCGGCCGGTCGAGGAAGGCAGCGAGGTCGAGCTGGCCGGCGAGCTGCTCGATCCGCCGCCCGGGATCGGCCACGCCATAGAGGTCGGCGTGGACCAGGAGGTTCTGCCGGACCGTGAGCCGGAGCGGGAGATCCACGTAGGGCGAGGTGAAGTTCATGCGCCCGAGCACTTGGTAGCGGCGCCTCGGCATGGGTTCGCCGAGGACCGTGATCCGCCCGGCGGACGGCTCGAGGAGCCCGAGAAGCATCGCGATGGTCGTGGTCTTGCCGGCGCCGTTCGCGCCCAGCAGCGCGATCGTGGTCCCCGCCGGCACGGAGAAGGAGAGCTGGTCGACCGCGACCGTCTCGCCGTAGCGCTTGGTCAGGTCCTGGACCTCGATGGCGGCGGCGGTCGGGATGACGATCACCCGGTCGGTGGCGGCGGCGCCGCTGATGTAGCTCAGGAGCGGCCGCGCGCCCAGCCCGGGGTCCAGGGGGCGCGACGAGGGCCTTGCACGGCTGCCTCGAATCCTCGACCAAAAGGGGCGGGGACCAGCGGGACAACGGCAATGATACGGGAGGCGACATGATGGACGGGCCTGGTCTGGCGCGGGCGACGCTCATGCTGATCCTCGGAGCGCTGTCGCTCGCGGGTCCGGCGGCGGCTGCGACCACCTTGAAGTTCAGCCACTACGGCACCCTTCAGGACACGGTCCATGCCGCGGCGGAGCGGTTTCAGGACCTGGTCGAGGCCGGCACCGGTGGCGAGATCACGATCGAGATCCACCCCAACAACGAGCTCGGCAACGCGCCGACCGTGCTGCAGGGGATCAGGCTCGGCACGATCGACATCGGGATCGTCGGCAACCCCTACTTCACTTCCTTCGAGCCCGAGATGAACGTGATCGACCTGCCGTTCCTGTTCGACGGGCCGACGCACGCCTACGAGGTGTTCGACGGCGAGATCGGCCGGGCGATCCTCGACAAGCTCGAGCAGCACGGCATGAAGGGCCTGGCGCTCTGGGAGATCGGGTTCCGCAACCTCACCAACAACGTCCGCCCCATCCGCACCCCGGACGACGTCCAGGGCCTCAAGATCCGGACCACGCCGAATCCGGCACACATCAAGGCGTTCGAGCTGCTCGGCGCGAACCCGACCCCGATCAACTTCGCCGAGCTGTACATGGCGCTCCAGACCGGCGCGGTCGACGGGCAGGAGAACCCCGCGCACCACATCTACGCGAGCCGGCTGCACGAGGTGCAGAAGCACCTGTCGCTGACCCGCCACGCCTATACCGCGGCGCCGCTGGTCATGAACCTCGCCAAGTTCAACAGCCTGCCCGAGGAGCAGCGCAACGCGATCATGGAGGCGGCGCTCGAGGCGGCGCGCTTCGAGCGCGAGGAGAACGCCAGCCTGAACGACGAGGCGATCGCGCGGATGAAGGAGGCGGGCGTCGAGGTGGTCGAGGATCCGGACGTCGCTGCCTTCCGCGAGATCATCGCGGACGAGGTGCGCGCGGACTACGTCGCCAAGCACGGCTCGGGGATGCTCGACCAGATCGACGCCCTCAGGTAGCCCATGGGCGCCCTGCGGCGGGCTTGCGACCTCGCGCGGCGTGTCCTCGACGGGGTGATCGGCACCCTGCTGATCGCGATCGTGCTGATCACCCTCGCCCAGGTGATCGCCCGCTACCTGGTGATGAGCTCGCTGGTCTGGAGCGAGGAGCTGAACCGGCTGCTCCACCTCTGGCTGGTGATGCTCGCCGCGGCGAAGGCGAGCCATCTCCGGATCGGGCTGCTCGGCGAGCGCCTCGGCGGCCGGATCAGGACGGCGCTCGATCTCGGGGCGAGCCTGCTCAGCCTCGCGCTCCTGGCGCTGATGATCCGGGGCGCGCTCCGCCTCGCAGAGCTCACCCGCTTCGACATGTTCACCGGCCTCCAGGTCTCGATGCGCTGGATGTTCATGGCGTTCGTCGCCGGTGCGGCGGTCTGGATGCTCCGGATCGTCGTGGCCGGCGCGCTCGCGCTCCGCCGCTGAGATGGAGGTCCTCACCCTCCTCGGCACCATGGTCGCGCTCGCGGCGATCGGCCTGCCGCTGGTGTTCGCGATCCTCGCCGCCTGCCTCGCCACGCTCCTGATCTTCCGCCCGGGCCTGCCGCTGGAAGTCCTGCCGCAGCTGTTCGTGAACGGCATGGACCGGCCGGTCCTGCTCGCCATCGTGTTCTTCTTCCTGGCCGGCGAGCTGATGAACCGGGGCGGGATCACGCGCCGCATCATCGACTTCGCGAGCGCGCTGGTCGGGCACGTCCGGGGCGGCCTCGGCCAGGTCAACGTCGTCTCGTCGATCTTCTTCTCCGGCATCACCGGCTCGGCCGTGGCCGACACCGCGGCCATCGGCACCGTGATGATCCCGTCGATGGTGCGGAAAGGCTACGCGCCGGGGTTCGCCGCCGCCGTGACCCAGACCAGCTCCGTCATCGGGCCGATCATCCCGCCGTCGATCCCGATGATCGTCTACGCGGTCATGGCCGAGGTGTCGGTCGGGCAGATGTTCCTCGGCGGGATCCTGCCGGGCCTCGTGATCGGGGCGGTGCTGATGCTGGTCGTCCTGCTGATCAGCGTGCGCCGCGGCTACCCCGTGGAGCGGCGGGCGAGCGCGGGCGACGTGGTCCGGACCGGCCTCGACGCCGCCGTCGCGCTGGGCACGCCGCTGATCATCGTCGGCGGGATCCTCGGCGGCGTGTTCACCGCCACCGAGGCCGGCGCGGTGGCGGTCCTCTACAGCCTGCTCGCCGGCGCGCTGTTCTACCGCGAACTCGACCTTCCGGGGCTATGGGCGGCGATCGTCCGCGCCGCCGAAGGCACCGCGACCGTCCTCGTGATCCTCGGCGCGTCCTCGATCTTCGCCTGGATCGTCGCCGACCTCCGGGTCCACCAGGCCGCGGCCTCGCTGCTGTTCGCGCTCGGTCGGGAGCCGTGGCTGGTGCTGCTCGCGATCAACCTTCTGGTGCTCGTGGTCGGGCTGTTCATGGACCCGCTCGCGGCGCTCGTCATCCTGGTCCCGATCCTCCTGCCCGCGGCAGCGGAGATCGGGGTCGACCCGGTGCATTTCGGCGTGATGATCGTGATCAACCTGATGATCGGCCTGACCACGCCGCCGGTCGGCTACCTGATCTACCTCTCCGCCGACATCGCCGAGGTCCCGCCGGAGGTCGTGATCCGCGAGAGCCTGCCCTTCCTCGGCGCGCTGCTCGTGGCGCTCGGCATCTGCGCCTACGTCCCGGCCGTGACCCTTGCGCTGCCGTCCCTGCTGCGCTGACTGCCGGCCGGCACGACCGGCGCGTCCCGGCGTTGACCTGGGGTGTTGGCAGGCAGCCGCCTGGGAGGACGCCGTCCGGCTCACCCCATGCGGCACGAGCTGCGGTGCAGCAAAGCCCGAGGAGGACCCATGTCGCGCATCATCGACCTGTCCGTGCCGATCCAGGACCACTTCCGCTGGCCCGTGAAGAGGGAGAAGATCGGCGATCACGCGAAGGGCGACCTCGCGGAAGTGACCTGGCTCGGCTGGCCGGTGCACGGCTTCACCCACATGGACAGCCCGAGACACTACTTCGCCGACGCGAAGACCACCGACGACATCCCGCTCGAGACCACGATCGGCGACGCCACGGTCTTCGATCTGGAGCCGGTCCAGCCGAACGAGGCGATCACGCCCGAGCGGCTCGAGGCCGCGGGCGGGCTCTACCTCCAGGAGGGCGACATCGCGCTGATGCGCAGCTGCTGGGACACCCAGCGCTCGCTTCAGACCCGGGAGTTCTGGACCGACGCGCCCTACATGACCCGGGAGGCGGCGGAATGGCTGCTGGCGAAGGGGGTGCGCGCGGTCGCCTTCGACTTCCCGCAGGATCACCCGATCCGCGGCCTCCTCGACGGCAAGCGGGCGCCGCTCGAGGAGCACGTCACCCACGACGTCCTGCTCCGGAACGGCGTGATCCTGATCGAGTACCTCGGCAACACCCAGGCGATCCGCCAGCCCCGGGTCTGGTTCTGCTGCCTGCCGCTCAAGGTGCCGGCAGCCGACGGCGCGCCGGCGCGCGTGATCGCGATCGAAGGCGGCCAGGGCGCGGCGGCGGTGCCGACCCATCTGGTGCCCGAAGGCTCCGCCTGACCGCGTGGCGCTCCAGCGACGTCAGCCGAGCAGCCGCTGGACGAGGTCCCTGAGCGGCATGCCCGGCTCGCCGCCGACGGCGCGGCCAGCCTCGTTGAGGCGGGAGACGACGCCGTCCTCGTAGGTGCTGAGGCCGTCCCCGATGCGCGCGCTCATGGTGTCGACGCAGGCGCCGACGATGCCCCGGGCCTGCAGCGCCGGCAGGCGCGAGACGCCCGCCTCGTCGGCGCCGATCCCGGCGTCGTTGAAGAAGGCGGCGAGCGCGTCCACGGCGAAGGCGAGATCCGCCCGGCCGCCCATGAGCGCGCCGTGCGAGCCGGTGATCAGGATCTGGCCGGCGTCGTCGGGCTCGACCAGGGACGCCGAATCGACGCAGATGGCCCTGGGCTTCCCGGGCCGATCGACCACCACACGCCGCGCCTCGCGGTAGGCCGGCGGCGCCCCGGCCCAGGATGGCGCAGCGGCGAGACATCGCCGCGCTTCGGCGACCGGCTGGCGGCGCCGGACGCCGGAGGCCTCGGCATGGCGGTTGGCGTGGCTGACCCGTCCGCGGGCGAGCATGTCCTCGCCGTCCCCGATCCGGGCACTGTCGTGGGCGACGGTGGCGGCGGCCATGCCGAGCGTCTCGCAGTAGGCGAGGCAGCCGAGCCCCGCCTGGTCCCTGCCGACTCCGGCGTCCGAAAGGACGACCGCGCGGAGGCCCGCCCTGGCGGAAAGGTAGGCGGGGTAAACGCCGCCGTGCGAGCCGCAGACGACGACCGCGCCCCGGTGACGCTCGTCGTACTTGGTCGCGCTGTCGATGGTCAGGAGCGGCACGGTCATCGGCGCTTTCCCGGCTCGGGACCTAGGAGCCTGTCCGACTAAGGCGTGTTTGGCCTTTACACGTTGAAGTTTGTGTGATTCGAGGGGTCATGAGCAAGACCTTTCGTCCCTGGAACGTCGATCAGGTCTGGCTGTTGCCGCCGTCGATCGACGACTTCGTGCCGGGCGGGCATCCGGCGCATCTGGTCCGCGATCTGGTGCGCGAGAGCCTCGACCTTTCCATGGTCAT